>JBHOTF010000012.1:0-58697 GCA_042584005.1 Bacteroidota bacterium | reverse complement strand
TTGATGAAGGAGGTTAATAACAACCAAATTACTACTTAATTACTATTCAGCTTTTATATTTACTCCCCTGAATTTCAGAAAATCAGGTATTAATTCTAAATCTTTGTTTTTATTAAATTCTAATATTTCAGGTCTGTATTCAAAATGAATATTGTCGTATCTCAACCAATTGCCTCCCCATATAAATCCATGATTTTCAAAAGCTTGTATTACTTCCTTAGGTGGTGACCATCTTTTTTCCATGGGGACAAGGTGCCAGTTTTTATTGAATACTTTTGTCCAACTCCATACAACATCTTTATTATTATATGATTCTGGAATTAGATCGAGTGCCAGTCCAAATGCATGAAAACTTTTGGAGTTAGTTCCTTTGATATTCCTGGGCATAAATGCAAATATGGCCTTACAATCATCAATAAATTTCATTATTTCAGGTTTTGTCTCTGCAGATTTCAGAATCTCTGCCTCAACTTTTGATAATTGATCGATAATTGCATTATTTATATAAATTGAATGCCTGATAAACTTAATCCATTTACAATGTTTTGATATTTCTGATGAAGATCCGAATAATGCTTCAGTAAAATCTGATGACCGAGGCGTTTTATCCCATTCAACAATATCTATTACATTATTATGAAGACCAGGATAAGGATATATAATTGATTTAAATGATTTTTTATCATGCAAATTATTCCTGGCCAGCATTTTACCATCACAATAGAATATTTCCTTATTATTTATGTGAAATACCACATCATTATCTTTTGACTCAACTTTGGATATCATATCTCCATAGGCTTCCAATATTGCATTAACTTCCCTATTCATTTTATCAGACTTAGCCATGCCGCGATTTTTATTTATTCCATAGTAAAAACCAGAGTTAGCTTCAGGTATAAGTAGTCCTGTTAGAATAATAAGTATAAATAATGCTCTTTTCACGCCTGAATTTTTTTCATCAGGTATTTTCCAATTTTTATGCCAGTTTTGTAACATATTGTAAAGAAGTAAGTTGTGTTATTTTATTTTTAATTAATATTTTTATTTGTAACGAAACGTTACAAACACTGTAATGTTTTATTACAATTTTTATATTTTTGTGAAACGTCTGTGAATAAATTTTTCATCGAGAGTTCCATGCGGCAATTTAAAATTAATTTTTATACGTATGAAATATAATAATAATTATAAAAAGGAAAATATAATATACAAAACAGCCAACAGCCGACAGCCAACAGCTAACAGCCAACAACCAACAGCCAATAAATTACAGAATTATGAAAAATCTCAAGGGAAACCTGCTAATAGTAGATGATGATACTGATTTACTCAATACTCTCAAAATAGTTCTTAAGTATGAATTCGACAGAATCATTACAATTAAAAATCCTAACCAGATTCAAAGCAGTATACAAAAAGAAAAGCCGGATGTGATTTTACTCGATATGAACTTTAAGGCTGGAGTAAACACAGGAAATGAAGGCTTATTCTGGTTGAAGAAAATACTGGAGGTTGATATCAATGCAGTTGTTATTCTAATTACAGCATACGGAGATATTGAGCTTGCAGTAAAAGCCATTAAAGAAGGAGCCACCGATTTTGTTTTGAAACCCTGGAACAACGATAAACTTATTTCAACCTTAAAAACGGGTTTCCGACTCAGAAATTCAAATAAACAGATTGATAAATTATTATGTAAACAAAAACAATTAAACAGAGATATAGGGAGAGATTACAATTTTATTATCGGGGATTCTCCGGAAATGAAAAAAGTTTTTTCCACAATTGAAAAAGTTGCCGGTACAGATGCAAACATACTTCTCCTTGGTGAAAGTGGTACAGGTAAAGAGCTAATTGCAAGAGAGATACACAGAAGGTCGAAACGAATGGAAGAAGTTTTTATTAGCGTTGATCTGGGATCGGTAAGTGAATCATTATTTGAAAGTGAATTATTCGGGCATACAAAAGGGGCTTTTACTGATGCGAGGGAAAACAGGACAGGGCGTTTTGAAATTGCTTCGGGAGGAAGCCTGTTTCTTGATGAAATCGGCAACATTTCGCTACCATTACAGGCAAAACTTTTATCAGCTATTCAGGATAGGAGGATAATATCTGTTGGATCTTCACAGGCTGTCGACATAGATATTCGCCTAATATCAGCAACAAACAAGAACCTGAAGAAGATGGTAAGTGATAATCTGTTCAGAGAGGATCTTTTATTCAGGATAAATACAATCCAAATTAATATACCACCATTAAGAGACAGGGGAGATGATATTGTTCTGCTTGCTGATTTTTTCCTTCATAAATACATAAAAAAACATGAAAAGCCTCTGTTAAAATTAAATGGGAAAGCACTAGATAAGCTTTTAAATTACAATTGGCCCGGGAACATTAGGGAGTTGGAACATTCTGTAGAAAAAGCAATTATATTAAGTGAATCTGATTATCTTGGCCCTGAAGACTTTCTGCTTGAAAATGAAAACTTTATTCATTCTGCAGGATCAAAAACACTAAATCTTAATGAACTGGAAAAAAATACCATTATTGAAGCACTCGAAAGAAATTCAGGAAACATAAGTGATGCTGCAAAAGAATTAGGAATAGCCAGGCCAACTTTATATAGAAAAATGGAAAAATATGATATATAAGTATGGAAGTCAGAAATTTTATATATTAATGTGCCTATTGAAAATAAACAATATTAATTAAATATTAGTGCGGTGATAAATAAACGACTTTATATTCAGGTTATATTCAGAGTATTACTTATTCTGATTAATTGTTTTGGTGTTGCAGTAATAGCTCTTGGTGAAATAGTACATTATCATGCTCTGCTTGCAGTAATTATTGTATTGTTTGCTCAGGTTTTTGTGTTGATATATTATTTAAATAAGACAAACAGAAAACTTGCAGATTTTTTTCAATCTGTTTATAGCAAGGATACAAGCATTTCTTTTTCTGATAATTTCTCAGGTAAATCAATCAGACAACTTAATGAAAGCCTTATTAATTTTAGAAATATTCTAAAATCGGAGATGATGGAAAAAGAAGGCAGATACTTTTTTCTTAACAACCTGATAGAACATATTGATATTGGGCTATTTTCATTTGATAATACCGGGAAAATAGAATTTGTTAATAGCATGGCTAAAAGGACTTTAGGTACTGGTGATCCAGTAAATATTTCTGTATTGAAAGAACAAAATCCCGATTTATATGAAATAATATTAAACATTAAACATGGTGATCAGAAACTTGTTAAATTTAATTTTGGAGAAGATTTTCTTCAACTATCAGTTAAGGCAAGTAAATTTAAACTCCAGGAAAACATAATTCACATTATTTCGCTTGTTGATATTAACCTGGAGCTTGATAAAAAAGAACTTGAATCATGGCAAAAACTTATCAGGGTTATGGCTCATGAAATAATGAGCTCGGTTTCTCCAATAACTTCATTATCTGAAGCAATGCTTAAGCATATTTCAATTGATGGGAAAGCAAAAAAAACTAATCTTATAGAAGATGAGAATATTGAAGATTTAATAAAGGGTCTGAATATTATCACTAAAAGGGGCATGGGTCTTGTTGGTTTTGTTGACCAATATCGAAGTTTTGCCCAATTACCTAAACCATTCTTAAAAAAGGTTGTAGTAAAAAATCTGATTAATGATGTGGAAACACTCATGAGAGAAGAATGTAAAAAGAATAATATCAGCATGTTATTATCAACAGTTCCAGATAATTTGCAGATTAATATGGATGAAAAACTTGTGGAACAGGTACTAATAAATCTGGTTAAAAACTCAATTTCCTCCTTCGAAAAAGTAAAAAGTAATACTGGTAATGAAATTGAGAAAATAATATCAGTAAAGGCCTACTCCGACATCTATAATGGAAAACAAATACAGCTTAGCGATACAGGTTGTGGTATTGAGAAGGAGAATATGGACAAAATATTTATTCCATTTTTTTCAACTAAGGAAAAAGGGACCGGAATAGGGCTTAGCCTGTCAAAACAGATTATGCTTTCTCATGGTGGAACAATTAATGTGCAATCAGAATCGGGGAAAGGGGCTGTTTTTACTTTGAGATTTTAGTTTCATTCACTTCGTTCATGTAAATTCATTCACTTCGTTCATGTAATTCATTCACTTCGTTCATGTAATTCATTCACTTCGTTCATGTAATTCGTTCGCTACGCTCACGTAATTCGGTTTCGCCTATTGGCTCAACCGTAATTCATGGTAATTCACTCACTGCGTTCATGTAATTCGTTCGCTACGCTCACGTAATTCGGTTTCGCCTATTGGCTCAACCGTAATTCATGGTAATTCACTCACTGCGTTCATGTAATTCGTTCGCTACGCTCACGTAATTCGGTTTCGCCTATTGGCTCAACCGTAATTCATGGTAATTCACTCACTGCGTTCATGTAATTCGTTCGCTACGCTCACGTAATTCGGTTTCGCCTATTGGCTCAACCGTAATTCATGGTAATTCACTCACTGCGTTCGTGTAATTCATTCGCTTGCACTCATGTAATTCGGTTTCGCCTGTCGGCTCAACCGTAATTCGTAGTAATTAGTTTGTATTAATATTCTTCATAATTACTACCACTTAACTACTTAACCACTCAACCACTTAACCACAACAATTTACTCATATCTCAGAGAATCTGCAGGATTTCTTGTTGCTGTTTTTATAGTTTGGATTGCAACAGTCATGAAGGCAATTATTAAGGCAATTGAACCTGCCAAAATAAATATCCACCAATATATTTTGGTCTGGTATGCAAAATTCTGGAGCCATTTATTCATTATAAACCAAGCTATTGGCCAGGCAACTATATTAGATAGCAAAACCAGGCGGGTAAATTCTTTGGATAATAAAATAATAATATTTGAAACAGATGATCCAACTACTTTCCTTATGCCGATTTCTCTTGTACGTTGTTCAGCAATAAAAGAGGACATTCCATATAATCCAAGACAGGAAATTAAGATTGCAAGAATTGCAAAATAAGTAAAAATCCTGGCCATTCTATGTTCTGATCTGTATAAATTGTCATAATCCTCATCCAGAAATCTTAGATTGAATGAGCCCCTGTCACCATCAAATTCTTTATAAATTTTTTCAATCTGTTTCACTGTACGTTCAGTGTTTTCAGAGTTAATCTTATAAAATATCAAACCAGGTGATTCCGTGAACCTTATTACAAGTGGTTCAATTTCATTATGTATTGATTTAAAATGAAAATTTTTCATTACCCCAATAATATTTAGATTTACCTCACCAGATTTAAGTATTTGACCTATGGGATTTTCCATGCGCATTAATTCTACTGCTCTTTCATTTACAATAACTGACAGAGAATCTGTGCCATATTCATTGGAAAAAAAACGACCTTCTGCAAGTTTAATATTAAAAGTTTCTAAATAATCATAGCCAACACCATCAATATGCATCAGAACTTCATCTTCCGTTTCTTTACCATCCCAATCCCAGCCAGAGGTGGAATTATAATTAGATGCAGGATGGGCTTCAGTATTTGTTATTCTCAGTATATCAGGATACTTCAGTAGTTCTTCTTTAAAAGATTCAAATTTAAGCCTATCCCTTCCTGGAAAACCAGTATATAAAATATTTTCCTTGTTAAGACCCAGATTTATATTATTAATATGGTATAACTGACGACTTACTGTCAATGTGCCTATAATAAGTATAATTGATAGAGTAAATTGAACAATAACCAGAATTCTCCTAAAATATATACTTCCTTTAGCTTTTCTTTTAACTCCTTTAAGTACATTAACAGGATTAAAGGAAGAAAGATATAAGGCCGGATAACTGCCTGCTAACAGTCCTGTAAAGATGGTTATCAGTAAAAACCCAAGTAAAACATTAATGTCAAAATAATTGACTGTTAGGTCTTTCCCCGATAGAGTATTAAATGCAGGCAGTAAAAGCTTAACAATAATTATAGCAAAATTCAATGCAATAAAGGATAATAAAACAGATTCACCAATAAACTGACTGATAATCTGATACCTTTTCGCTCCGGTGACTTTCCTTAAACCAACTTCCCTTGATCTTCTTTCTGATCTTGCTGTTGAGAGATTCATGAAATTTATGCAGGCGATTACAAGAATAAATATTGCAATAGCCATAAAAATTCTGACATAAATTATATCGCCATGTCCTCCTATATCAGCGGCATATTTTGATCCTGAGAAAAGATGTATTTTTCCAAGAGGCTGTAGCTGTAGTGTCGTAGTAGTTCCCTCATCTTTTTCACCAATAAATCCTGAAATCTTTTTTTCGACCTCTAGGTAATCTGTTTTACCATCAAGAAGAATATAAGTATATATTGAATTAGAACCCCAATTATCGATATCAACACCAAAACCGCTCAGCATATTCTCATAAAATTTCCATGGAATAATGAAATCAGGAATAAAATGTGAGTTGTCAGGAAATCTTTTAATTACAGCGGTAATAATAAAATCATTCTGATTATTCAAATTTAATAATTTCCCAATGGGATCATCCGCACCAAAATATTTTTCTGCCATCTGTTCTGTAATTATCAGATTATCAGGATTGGCCATAGCAGTGGACAGATCACCAGATACTATTTCAACTGAAAAAACATCGAAGAATTCCGGATCTGTAAAATGAATGATTTCATTGAATATGTCATTTTCATATTTAACCGTTGCTCTGCGAGATCTTAGCCTTGTAGCCTTTGAAATCTCCGCAAAAGTCTCTTGTAATGCAGGGCCCAGTGGATTTGGAGTAACAGCAACTGGAAATATCTCTCCTCCTGCATAAAGCTGTTCTTCTACAACCCTGTATATGTTGTTAACATTTTGATTATGATTATCGTATGATAGTTCGTCTAATACCCATAGAAGGATCAGTATAGAACATGCCAATCCAATTGCCAGTCCGAAAATATTAATAAAGGAATAAGATTTTTGTCTTAATAGATTTCTGACTGCTATTTTTAAATAATTTTTAATCATCCTATTAAACTTAGTTTGCTAATTTATAAATAATGTTATTCATTCGCTGTCGCTCATGTAATTCATTCGCTGTCGCTCGTGTAATTCAGTCGCTTTACTCGTGTAATTTGGTTTCGCCAAAAGGTTCAACCCTAATTCATAGTAATTTGTTTCCAGATAAAGAATTCCAAACCCTGTGCCAATTAAATAAGTGTAAGAAAATGAGTAGAGTATGAAACGATCTTATATGATTGTTGTAATATTTGTACCAAAATCATCCAAAATTTGTACCAAAATCATCCAATTTTGTATATATTGCAGTTAAATAACAGATTGTTTTATAATTTTTACCGGGCAATTTGACATCCGTAAATTTCAATCAATAAAATGAAAATGAATAAAAAAGGAAAAATATTAATAGTCGACGATAATAAAAGCATATTAGATTCACTTGAATTATATCTTAAATATAAATTTGAATTTGTAAAGCCTGTCAATGATCCTAATCTGATACCGGGTTTAATACAAAAATACAACTTTGATATTGTGATACTGGATATGAATTTTTCTTCAAAAATACATACCGGCAATGAAGGAATTTATTGGTTAAGAAGAATTCATAAAATAGATTCCTCCATAATTGTAATTATGATTACGGCATATGGAGATATTGGCCTTGCCGTGAAAGCAATAAAGGAAGGAGCCAATGATTTTATATTAAAACCATGGGATAATAATAAATTGCACACAACCCTGGAGAATAGTCTTCAGTTAAAAAAGTCTAAGGAAGAGGTTGTGAAACTTAAAGAAAAACAAAAACTTCTTGAAGAGAATATTGATAAACATTATCCTGAAATAATTGGCCGGTCGAAAGTTATGCAGGATGTTTTCGAAACAGTTAAAAAGGTAGCAAAAACGGATGCTAATGTTTTAATACTGGGTGAGAATGGAACAGGGAAAGAACTGGTAGCAAGAGAGTTACATCGGTTGTCGAAAAGAAAGAATGAAATATTTGTCGAAGTAGACATGGGCTCCTTAAGTGAATCTCTTTTTGAAAGTGAAATGTTTGGGCATATTAAGGGATCATTTACCGATGCTAAAGAAAACAGGACAGGCAGATTTGAAATGGCTTCAGGAGGTTCACTATTCCTTGATGAAATTGGGAATTTATCTCTTTCATTACAATCAAAGCTTCTAAAAGCTCTTCAGGAAAGAAAAATAGTTCCTATTGGGAGCAGTAAAGAAAAAGAGATAGACATTCGTCTTATTTGTGCCACAAATAAGGACCTTTCCGAAATGTTAGAAAATGATCTGTTCAGAGAAGATCTTTTGTTCAGGATAAATACTATTCAGATTATTATGCCTCCATTAAGGGAAAGAGAAAATGACATTTTATTACTTACAGAGAAGTTCCTGAGTCAATATGGCAAGAAGTATGATAAACCTAGAATTAAAATAAATGCCGAAGCATTAAAATTACTTAAAGACTATCACTGGCCCGGAAACGTCAGGGAATTACGACATACAGTTGAAAAGGCTGTTATTATGAGTGACTCTGAAGTATTATTGCCGGAAGATTTTGCATTATCTACACAGAAGAAAGTAGTTGAAAAAATAGAAAATTTAAGTCTCGATGAGGCTGAAAAAAGAATAATTGCACAATCTCTACAAAAAAATAAGGGGAATATAAGTGATACTGCCAGAGATTTAAAAATAGGGAGGCAGACTCTTTACAGGAAAATAACTAAATATAAACTATAGATAAAGAATATAGAATGTATCATAATATAAGTAAAAGCAATATTGGAAAAAATAAACAGCAGAGATAATGAAAGAAATCGGGATATTTAAAAGAGTATATATTAACCTTTTAGGCAGGGTATTATTACTAATATTAACATGTTTATTATTTGCATGGGAATTCATAAAAATGAATGATTTATTGATAAATCTAAATTTTTTATTTTTTATTTTTTTTCAGGCATATTTACTTCTAAAATATTTAAACAGGATCAACAGAGATCTTTCAGGTTTTTTTCATTCAATTAAATACGATGATTATTCAATAGGTTTTAGTAAAACAAATTATGGTGGGTCATATAATGAATTATATGAATGTCTGGATGAAATAAATAAAAAAATCAGAAAGTACAGAATAAATAGTGAAAGCCAGGAACAATATTATAGAAGCCTGGTAAAACAGGTTGAAATAGGACTAATTTGTTTTAACGATAAGAATGGAGTTGAGTTTTGTAATGATACCGCACTCCAACTTCTTGGCAGGAAAAATATTTCAAATATTGAAGATATTGCCTTGGTAGATAAGAACCTGGGTAATATTATTTCAAAAATTCAACCTTCAGAATCAAAAATAGCAAGAGTATCAGTTAATAACGAGATACTTCAATTATCTGTAAAACTCAGTAAGTTTATTGTGATTGATAAAAAGCTGAAACTGATTTCATTACAGAATATTAAAAATGAACTGGATGAGAAAGAGCTTGAATCCTGGCAGAAATTAATCAGGGTATTAACTCATGAGATAATGAATTCAATAGGCCCGGTTTCCTCAACAATAAAAACAATACTTGAGTTTTTAATGATGGATAATTTTACCAGGCCAAAATTGATAGCTGAACTTAATGACGAGTTGATTGCGGATTCTGTAAAAGGGCTTAAAATAATTGATGACAGAAGTGCAGGACTGGTTGATTTTGTACAAAAATTTCGTAGTCTGACTTTACTTCCAAGGCCGGATATTAAATCAATAAGTATTAATATATTATATGAAGAAATAAGATTATTATTGAAAGATAAGCTTGAAAACAAAAATATAAATATTGAAATTGACTGTGAGGAGAAACTCGAATTACAGGCAGATAAAAAGCTTATTGAACAGGTTCTGATAAATCTGATTAACAATTCAATAAATGCACTGGAAAAAACAGAAAATAAGCTTATACAGCTAAAAGCTTATACCGATTTTAATGAAAAAATATGTATTCAACTTATTGATAACGGTGAAGGTATCCCCATCGATATTATTGACAAAATATTCATACCTTTCTTTACAACCGGAGATAAAGGAACGGGAATAGGCCTCAGTCTTTCAAAACAGATTATGCTTTCTCATGGAGGCACGATTAGTGTACAATCTGACCCGGATAAAGAGACGGTTTTTACATTGAGATTTTAGATGCCTATTCAAAAAACTCATCCTTAAAATTAACCAGATACAGCTTCTCAGTTGCTCTGGTAACAGCGGTATAAAACCATCGAAGGTAATCAATGTCAGGAAAATTATCTGGTAGATATCCCTGGTCAACAAATACTACTTTCCATTGGCCTCCTTGTGCCTTATGGCATGTTACAGCATAAGCAAATTTTACCTGAAGGGAATTAAAAAATGGATTTTCCCTTATTTTCTCAAACCTTTTCCTTTTAGATTTTATTTCATAATAATCTTCTGCAACAGATTGATAAAAAGCTTTACTGTCTTCATAACTCATTGAAGCAGAATTAATAAATAAATTACTAAGATTAATTTTTGCATCAATCTCCAGGTCTTTGTAGTCAATAAATTTGAGGGTAACATCCGCAAAGCGATAATTGTATATTTCTTCATATTTATTTATTCTGAGAATTTCCGCAATATCACCATTTGCAATAAAATCCATTTCCGGTACATCTTTCATCCAGAAGTAATTATTTTTTACCACCATAAGCCTGTCGCCTGCACAAATCTCATTTTCACGCCATAAAATTCTGTTTCTGATGCCCTTATTATATTGGTTTGTTTGTTTATTCGATCTGCATATTAGCATGCAATTATCTATTCCGTATTTGTCAAATGCTGAGCTTAGTTCGTCGGGAAGCTCACTACCATTGAGTCGTTGAATATCAGTGTAATTGTTTTGTTTAATTTTGGGGATTTGAATATTTTTATTTGCGATATTATTGCGTATACCAGTTGCATTAATCAAAATGCCCGAATTGGCTGAATGTCTTACAACCTCTTTTAGATATACCTCGTAAACCTTTTTTCCATATACTTCAAGCTGTCCTGCATTAAGCGCACATCCAATTGTAAGGCCTACTGGTGGCAATTGTGCAGTATCACCTAAAAGAATAAGCTTGCAGTTTTTTCCATTATAAACATAACTTATAAGGTCGTCAAGTAAGTGGCCGGATCCAAATTCAGAAAATTCAGAAGTAACATTTGAAATCATTGAAGCTTCATCAACAATGAAATATGTTGAATTATGAAGATTTTTATCAAGAACAAATTTCCCGAAACCATCTGATGAAGATTTTTGCCGGTAAATTTTTTTATGAATAGTATAAGCACTATGTCCCGAATATGAAGATAATACTTTAGCAGCTCTTCCTGTAGGTGCTAAAAGGACTGATTTTAATATCAGGGATTTTAATGTTTTAACAATTGAAGAAACAACTGTTGTTTTTCCTGTACCTGCATATCCTTTGATCAGAAAAATTTCATCAATTGAATCAGAGAGAATAAATCCGGCCAGTTCCAACATTAGTTTATTTTGCCCTGATGTTGGATTATGACCCAGATTTTCAATTAATATTGTTTGTAAATGGTCTTTTATCATTTATTGTAAAAATATTTAAATTTTTAAAGTAATAAATTAAAAAATTTATAAATTTGCACACCAGCTAATCTAAATAAAATAATTATGAGATACCTTATTAGAATAATATTATTAGTCGTAATTGCAGGCCTTGCATATTTAATAGTCAATGGAATTCAAAAACCTATTGATTTTGAAAAAGAGTATAAAGTTAGAAAAGAAGTTGTTGTTAACAGATTAAAAGACATTAGAAAAGCACAAATTGCTTATAAGTCTGTAAATAAAGAATTTACTGCTGATTGGAATGTGTTGCAGGATTTTATTAAGCATGACTCATTTCCTATTGTAAAAATAACTGGAAATATGGATGAGTTAGAAGAAAAATTTGGCTTAACAGAAGCACAGGCATTAAGACAAGGACGCCTTATTAGAGATACTGCATATGTTAATGTTCTTGATTCAGTATTTCATAGAAATTATTATGTTGATTCATTATGCATTATACCTTACAGTAATAATAAACTTTTTGAACTTGGAGCTCGCGAAATTGAAACCAGTTCAAAAGTGAAGGTTTGGGTTTTTGAAGCAAGTGCGCTAAATTTTGATTTTCTTACAGGTATGGATCGCCAACTTATTATAAACATGAATGATAAATCCAATTATCCGGGATTAAAGGTGGGGTCTCTTGATGAAGTGAACAATAACGCAGGTAATTGGGAAAAATGAGAAGTTATACCGTCATAGACGATAGCCTCGATCGTAACCTATGTTCAAAATATCATTTATCCATTCAGACCAGTCTGGATGGATTTTCTTTTTGTATACTAGACACTTCCAGTAAAAAATATCTTGCTCTTAAACATTTTTCTTTCGATCCTTCAATTCAGGAAACGATGTTTGCCAAGATAATACATAAGGTAATAGCTTCTGAAGAATTGCTTCACAAACCCTATAAAAGAGTGTATATGAGTGTGGTGACAAATAAGTCAATACTCATTCCTTCTTCTTTATTTGACAAAAACAAATTGTCGGGATATTTTGAATTTAGTCAGGTATTAAATAGCACCGATGTGTTATTATATAATAAAATGAATAATGCCGGAGCATTTAATATTTTTGCCATACCAGAAGGTATCGATTCTATTTTAGACGATTATTTTCCGGTTAGAAATATATATCATCATTCCGTTTCTTTAATTGAAAATGCTCTGGATTCAAGTAGGGCAGGGCATAATGAAAAAAGAGTATATGTTGAAATACACCGGTCATTTTTTAATATTGTCGTTACTAATGGAGATTCATTATTATTATATAATACTTTTTCATATAAAGACTCCAGCGACATGCTATATTATATTTTAAATACTTATAAACAACTTGATCTGTCTGTAGAAAATAATGCATTAATAATTTCGGGTGAAATAGCTGTTAACTCAAATCATTACTTTTTAATTAAAAAATATTTCAGGCAGGTAATGCTGGAAGAATTTAGCAGCAAGTTTTTTTATTCAAATACATTTAATAAAATACCGGATCAGCACTTTACTAATTTGATTAATTTATTCAATTGCGTATCATAGGAGGAAAATACAGAGGAAAACAAATCATTCCTGATAAAAAATTCAAAGCCCGGCCTACTACAGATTTTGCTAAAGAAGGGCTTTTTAATATTTTATGGAATAGTGTAGATTTTGAACAAATTTGTGTTCTTGATCTATTTTCAGGTACGGGAAGTATCTCTTTTGAATTTTCATCTCTTGGATCATCTGAAGTTACAGCTGTTGAGATAAATAAAAGGTATGCCGAATATATTGAAAAAACTGCAGAACAACTTGGCTTTGATCAGATTATTGTGATTAATGATGATGTATTGAAATTTATTCCTGTATGTTCTTTAAAATATGATATTATTTTTGCTGACCCGCCATATGATTTGAAAGGAATTGAAACAATACCTGACCTGGTTCTGAATCAGGGGATTTTAAAAAATGAAGAATCTATGTTTATTATGGAGCATGGCCCGAATTTGAGTTTCAGCCATCATTCCTGTTTTTACAAACAAAAAAAATACGGAAAAGTTCATTTTTCATTTTTCAACCAACATTAGACGCAAATTAATTCTTTGGAACAGCCTCTTTCCAGCCTTTTGACAATTGATTTGACAGTTTTTTTGTGAGTTCAATATTTTGTTTCAGATTAGCAATATTATTATTTTCATCCGGGTCAAGATTAAGATCATA
Organism: Bacteroidota bacterium; assembly: GCA_042584005.1. GTDB lineage: Bacteria > Bacteroidota > Bacteroidia > Bacteroidales > JBHOTF01 > JBHOTF01. Next base: position 44,852 of record JBHOTF010000012.1, on the reverse strand, counting down.
TAATTCTAAACCGGCTAATTCCGTGGAGACCTTATTCTTATTGTCCCAATAATACCATTCAATAAAATGATATTGGCCGGTTCTCATAGAATATCCCATATATCTTTTGCCATCAGGTGTAATTCTGGGCCGCCTGTGAAACTGACTGAACACTGCATTCTTCCATGGTAAATCAGGTTTGTCGAGCAAAGGAGCTACACTGGTGCCTTGTAAATATGCCGGGACATTAACTCCGGCTAATTCACATAAGGTTGGGAATATATCGACAAGTTCGGTAAAACCATCACATTCTTGTCCTTTTGCCTTTATTTGTGGGGCATAAATTATCATAGGAACATGAGTATCTATTTCATAGTTTGTTTGTTTGCACCAGCTATTATGTTCTCCAAGCTTCCATCCGTGATCACCCCAAATAATCACTATTGTATTCTCATATAAATCAAGTCTTTTTAATTCATCTAATAATCTGCCAACACATGCATCTACATAGCTAACACTGGCATAATAGCCGTGTTTTAAAAGTTTGACCGTGTCATCAGAAAAGCTATTTTCAGAAGGATGTTTAATATGCTTAAAACCTGAATATCCCCTGAGCTCGTACATTGAATTCATTGCCCATACAGGTGAGTTTTTTGGAAGATACATGTTGTCGGGAATTCTAATACTGTCTCTGTTATACAGATCCCAATATTTTTTTGGTGCTACAAAAGGCAGGTGAGGGCGGAAATATCCCATGGCCATATAAAAGGGCTGTTCTTTTTCTTTTAGCCTCTGCATAGTTTTAATAGCCAGATCGGTTTGTGCCCCATCATAAAATGCATTATCAGGAGCATCCGAGCACTCGAAAGCCGGCCCGCAGTTCCATCCATCAGCATATCCGCCAGGCCTTCTTTTTACGATTTCTTCTCTTAATTTTTTTTGAGCTTTTTGAATTTCCGGGTCATAGTAGAAAGTTTCCCCATCACGGTTAAGCATGCCTACCATTTTGTATTGCTCGGGCCTGAGATCAGGCTCATCCCATGAAACAGAATCGGGCATATAATTGTGAAAAATTTTACCAAGGGATACTGTATAATAGCCATACTGATGAAAATATTGTGGCATTGTTAATACATCAGGTATGGTGTTTCTAAACTTATCTCCCAGATGCCAAACATGGGTTGAATCGGGCCTCAATCCTGTCATGAGGCTTGCTCTGGATGGTGCGGAAACGGCCGATTGACAATAAGTCCGTGAGAATACAACAGCATCTCTGGAAAAATTATCAATATTAGGTGTTTTAATCTCTTCATTACCGTAGCATCCAAGGTCAGGCCTAAGATCATCAATAGAAATAAAAAGAATATTAGGTTTTATATTCTTGTCTTTTTGATCAGATGGCAAACACCCGGTTATCAATCCTGTTGCTGTACTTATTAATCCAATTTTAATAATAGATTTTGTGTTCATTTTTTCAGAAACAATTTATGTATATTGCTAAATATTTTTACCAAGATAAGAAAATATGAATTAATTTAATAAATGATTAATCTATCACGAAAAACATTTTTACCATGAGAAAACTACTGATTTTATTATTTATCCCTTTTTTGTTTGCTTGTAATAATGGGCCTCAATCGGGGGCTATATTAACAGGAACTATAGAGAACCTTGAAACAGATTTTTTTCAATTAGGTGGCCCTGGTGGGGCACGGGATTCAATAATGGTTGATGAAGAAGGAAAATTCACCTTTAAACTTCAAGATCTGACTGAACCTTATGCTTATTATTTTATTAGTGGAGAAGAGTTTTTTCGTTTTTATGTTGCTCCCGGGATGAACCTGGATATTATTTTAGATCAGAAAAGTTTTATTGAATCAATCGCATTCAAGGGTAAAGGCTCTGATATTAATAATTATATCGCCAATAAAACCAGAGTATTTGGTGATAGGATGGATTATGAAGTATATAAAAAGAATACTGAAGATTTTCAGACATGGGCAGAAAATGATCTAGTAGAAAGGCAAGCGCTGTTAAAAGAAACAGAAAAGAAGAATATAAATAATCCATACTGGATTCAGGAAGAAGGTGAAATTTTATATACATGGGCGAATAACAATTCTTCTTATCCATCTATGCATAAGTATTATGCAGAGCTTGAGGAATTTGAGGTGCCTGAAGACTTTTATAATTACAAGAAAGAACTTGATGTAAATGATGCAAAATATATTGGCTCGGCCGCTTTTCAAAGTTATATTTCTACATATATAAGAGAAGAGGTTGCTATAATATCTAAAGATCTTAGAAATGAAAATCCTGATTATAAGCCAGCCAAAATATTAACTCTTGAAACTGCCTCAAAACTTTTAACTGAGAAAAAAGTACTCGAAAATTTCCTTTTTGCAAGTGTAAAAGGATATATGTCGTATTATGATCTTGATCTAATCAAGGATGAAATAGATTTTTTTTATGCGAATTGTGAGAATCAGGAATATATCAATAAGTTTAATATTGAATATGAAGAATGGAAAAAACTTTCTAAAGGCATGCCCGGTATGAATTTTAAGGGAGAAGACCTTGAGGGCAAGATGGTACACTTTTCTGATTTTAAGGGTAAATATGTTTATGTTGATGTTTGGGCAACCTGGTGTGGGCCATGTAAATATGAAATACCATTTCTTAAAAAACTTGAAAAGGATTACCATGGCAAAAACATTGTTTTTATAAGTTATTCAATTGATGAAGATAAAGATGCCTGGTTAAAATTTGTTCCGGAGAATGAACTTGGAGGAGTTCAGATTATAGGTGAGAATGCCTGGGAATCAGAAATGACTACACATTATAAAGTACGTGGTGTTCCTACCTTTATGTTTTTTGATACTGAAGGAAAAATTATTAGTGTTAATATGACAAGGCCTTCTAATCAAAAAACACGTGATAGCTTTGATTCTTATGAGGATTTATAAGATCTAGGGTGCAGGAATATATTTTGAAAAAAATAAATGCATAAGTTGTTTGGTAATTTTAAAAAATCATCTACTTTTGCATCGCATTTGATACAAGTTGTCTTATACGTTCTAAAAAGGTCTGGTAGTTCAGTTGGTTAGAATACATGCCTGTCACGCATGGGGTCGCGAGTTCGAGTCTCGTCCAGACCGCACAAAAATTAAAGCCTCACAGAAATTTGGGGCTTTTTGTTTTATGTTGGGTGAAACATAGGTGAAACAAATCATGTTTTTAAATCATTAAAAGCGAAAGTCAACCACCAAAAGACTCTTATGATAAATATATATATTTGTCAACTAATTTCGAAAGATGAAGTTATTTTACGTATTAATACAGTTTATTGAAAGATTTGTTCTTTGGTTTTATCCGCCTTTTAAAAGGTTCATACCCGAGCAAACCTTCAAGTATGCCGCAACTGGTGGAATGAACACAGCATTGGATATTTTCCTGTACTTTGTTTTTTATAATTTCATTCTCAAGAAAGAAATTGTAGATTTAGGCTTTTATGCCATATCTCCGCATATTGCTGCATTTCTTATGTCATTCATTTTTACCTTCCCTATTGGTTTTTTGCTTGCGAAATTCATAAGTTTTCCAGCATCCTATCTAAGGAAACGTATCCAATTGATCAGGTATGGAATGACAGTTACAGGCAGTATTGTTTTAAATTATATTTTCCTTAAGCTTTTTGTGGAATCATTTGGATGGTATCCGACTCCTTCAAAAATTATTACCACTGCCATTGTGGTAATATTCAGTTATACTGCTCAAAAGTATTTCACATTCAGGACTGATAATAAAAATTAAATTTATTTTTTAAAACTGACATCAACCAAAAATGTTTTAACAAAAAAAATTATATTTGTTTAATTTGTTTAAAACGGAGTAGTTGCAAAAAAAGCAATCCTTTAATAATTATTGAATATTATACCAATGAAAAGATTAATTCTAATATTTCTGGTGGTAGTTACTACCTATACAAGTTACGGACAGCTGGGTTATATGGATTATTTTATAAGAGGATGTTCCAGAGATAAATTATTTGATTATCCGGGCGCTATTGAAGATTATAATAAAACTATTGAATTGAAGTCTGATTATGTAAATGCATATATTAACAGGGGAGTATCAAAATCTAAAATAGAAGATTTTAAAGGGGCTATCAAAGATTTTGATAAAGCACTGGAACTTATGCCTAGAAATGAAGAAATTTATTTTAACAGGGCAATATCAAAAAGCCGCTTAAACGATTTGGATGGAGCTGTAAACGATTATAATACTGCTATAGAGTTAAATCCTGATTATATTGCTGCTTTATTTAACCGTGGGAATATAAAAGCTGGTCAAGCAAAACATTTTGAGGCAATTCAAGATTTTTCAAAGGTGATTAAATTGAGCCCCAATAATGTTAAGGCTTGTGTTAAGATAGGTACTTCAAGATATTATGTTGGTGATTACTCAGGGGCAATTCAAAATTTATCAAAAGCAATAGAACTGGAACCTGATCATGCCCAGGCCTATTATATACGTGGCATGGCAAAAATTGTATTAGAACAGAAAGAAGGCGGGTGTATTGATCTTAATAAGGCCAAAGACCTTGGATTTTCAACCGCGGCCAAGGCAATAGAGGAATACTGCAAGTAATAACTCCTGAGTTGATATTACTGAGCCAGGTAGAATCCTAAAAGTTATAGAGAATAATTATTTATCAATCTAATTGGTTAATATTGCCTTTTGAGTATGTTTAACACCGTCCATAATCAAACTGATATAATATATTCCATTTGCTACAAGCTTTCCGGTATTATCATTTCCATTCCACAACACAGAATGACTGCCAGAATCGATCTCTTTATTCACCAGGGTTGTTATTAACAATCCTTCTGAATTGTATGCATCCAGTCTGACATGAATCCGATTTTTAAGTTCGAAATGAATGCTTAAGAATGAGTTAAATGGATTAGGGAAAAGCTTATATATAACAGGCTCCTTTTGTGGAATATTTTTAATATTAGCGGTTGTTGATAGTGCTACCCTTTCCCATGAATTATTCTCATAGTAGGTGATCAATAAAGAATGATCATCCGGGTCATATGTTGGGTAAACAATATTGTTCCCAGTAAAGAATAGTTGTGGATAATAACTGAAATCAGCATCTGTTCTATACATTCCGGGCAAATAGTATCCACCTATATAATGGTAGCCATACTTATCACGTGTAATCCCATCGGGATTGTTGAAATTTGTTGACGCCAGCACGGAAACAGTAGAATCGGTAAGACTAATGGCATGAATTAGAGATGGGCTTAGGCAATCATCAATAACTACAATTCTGTCTTTTTCTTTTTCCAGGAGTATGCCATTTGGCCTGTTAAGACCCTTATCTTTTACAAATACCCAATATGACCGGTCGCTTATCCGAAGTCTGTATATTTCATTAAGGTTTGGGCATGAGATAAAAAGATGTCCTGAAGAATCAGATATTATGCTTGAAAGATAATCGTTCATTACTCCGTCAATTCTTACCGACATAACTTGCCTTTTGGTGTCGAGGTTGTATCCTAAAACCATTCTGTTATTCCCGATCCCATATACAACATCACCAACAACTTCTAATCCATCTACAAAATTGGCATTCCTTTTAAAATAGCTTTGATTTCCTGCAGAATCTATCTCAACAATATCACCATTAGCATAATTTGAAACAAGTAGGCGATTTCGCGTGAAACCAATTCTTCCCGGTTTTTTATCAATCACAATCTTTTGTGGGGCATTCAATAAGCTCTGTCCAAAACAAATAATTGGTAAACAAATTACCAATAATGCAATAGTAAATTTTCTTTTCATTTTTTTATTAATTAGTTTTTTTTATTTTCATTACTCTCTCATATATAGATTCTTTATCAATCTCTTTTTCAAACTCTACAAGTAATTTATATAAATTCTGATTATTGATTATTTGAATGTTCTCCAGAACTTTCCTGTGGTCGTCCCAAAATTCTTGTAGCTCATTACTAAGATTTTCTCCTTTTTTTGTAATATGGATTAAATGGTATCTTTTATCTTTTTTGCCCTGGCTCTGTGATATAATACCAGCTGCAAGCATCTGTTTAATAAGGTACACTATTGATGGGTGTTTTACCTGTAGGGTTTGAGCGATTTCGGTGATGCTCATTTTTTTTTCTGATAAAACTAAGCGGTATATAGGATACCATGATGCTTTAAAATCGAATCCATATGCTTCATATAATTTGTCTGCATCAATAAGTATTTTATTGCTGATTCTTTTCATCCGGCTTGGCAAGGCGGATACTCCTAGAATGTCGATAATATCAATCATGCAGCAAATATACGTAAAAAACTACGTAAGCAACTACGTAATATTATTTTTTATTTGTTTATTTTTTTGCCTTGTCAATCATATCGGAATTCGAAGCTGGGAATTCGGAATTTTCGTATATTTGAAGAAATAATAAACATATGAAGTACATTAAAATTATTTTTCTACTTGTTTTAGCTATTTCTGTTATTAGCGGATGTAAAAAAACAAATACACCACCTGTTGCAGTTTTTACTATTGATCCTGAAACAGGTTCTGCCGGAACAGATTTTGTATTTGATGCTTCAGGATCGAATGATGAAGAAGATGCCGTCACAGATCTTATGGTTAGATGGGACTGGCAAAATGATGGCGAATGGGATACTGATTATTCAACAGAGAAAATAACATCTAATTTATATCTTATTCCTGGTTCATATACAATTAATATGGAGGTTAAGGACAGCGAAGGCCTCAGTAGCAATATCCGCAGAACTATAGAGGTTTCAACTGCAAATGGTGCTCCAGCTGCTCCATCAATTCTATTGCCGCTTCATAATAGCGAAATGAATGATACCTTTCTGAAATTAAGCTGGAAATGTGTGGATCCGGAAGGGGATCCTTTGAAATTTGATATTTATTTTGGTCTCGAAAGTGACCCTGAATTATTAGTAACTGACTGGGATTCTACAACATATCAGCCTGAGGTTTTGAGTGTTGATAATGTTTATTATTGGAAAATTGTTGCAAAAGATAACCAAAACAATACTACTGAAAGTAATGTGTGGTCTTTTACAACGGGTATGCAGCAATATGATAAGCGGGATGGAAGAATATATGAAACTGTTAAAATTGGCAACCAGTATTGGATAGCAACTAATCTTGATTTTGAGACAGCGAGTGGATCAATGTATTATAATAACGATACCGCTATCGGAAATATATATGGTCGCTTGTACAACTGGGATGCAGCATCTGTTGCATGTATAAATGGGTGGCATTTACCTTCGGATGAGGAATGGATGATTCTTGAAAAATATGCAGGCATGCCTGATGAATGGGCAGAGCGGCTTGGTTTAAGAGGAGGTGTTGCAGGAAAAAGACTTAAATCTACATCCTTATGGACAACCAGCGAAGAATATGAAAACGCTGTTGGCACTGATGAATATGGTTTTAATGTATTGCCTGCCGGATCCTACTGGGTGGATAAATATTTCGAAGGATTAGAATATACATCCCGTTTCTGGACATCTACAGAAAAGCATGAAGTATATTCTTACTATAGGGTTTTTAATTATTATACCGGAGGTATTGTTCGTACATATAATGTTAAAACAGATGGTTATTCTGTAAGATGTATAAGAGATTAACCTGATATAATACAGGATGTTATATTAATTCACTTTTTATTCTTTCAATCTTTTCATTCAGAATTTTGTCCACTTTGTCAAAATCAGATTTATTTTCCAGCCTGGAATAAACTCCAAAGTAGAATTTAATTTTAGGTTCTGTCCCTGATGGCCTTATTGAAACTTTTGATCCATCCAAAGTAAAAAACTGCAATACGTTGGAAACCGGGAGATCAATCTTATTTTCCTGATTATTAATAATATCGTAGCTTATTTGTTTTTGGTAATCCTTAATCAAACAAAGCTCAGATCCATTAATTATTTTAGGTGGTGTATTTCTGAAATTCTCCATCATTTCTCCGATCTCTGATGCCCCGCTTTTACCTTTTTTTACAACAGATACAAGAGATTCTTTGTAAAATCCGAATTCAATATATATATCTAGTAATAATTCAAACAGACTTTTTCCATTTTCTTTGGCCCATGCAGCAGCTTCAGCAATTAGTGCACAGCTTATTATTGCATCTTTGTCGCGAACAAATTCTCCGGCCAGGTAACCATAAGATTCTTCTCCACCACAGATAAATACTTTTTTACCCTCATTTTGTTTAATGATATCAGCAATATATTTAAAACCTGTTAGAACATCATAATGCTCAACAGAATACTTTTCAGCGATTTTAACAAGAAGCTCTGTAGTAACAATTGTTTTTACGATGTATTCTTTTCCTTTTAATTTTCCCGCCTTATTCCATTGAGTTATGAGATAATAAATCAATAAGGCTGCAGTTTGGTTTCCGTTTAACAAGCAAAGTTTTCCTTTAGTATTTCTAACCGCAATTCCTACACGATCAGCATCAGGATCAGTAGCAAGAACAAGCTCAGCATCAACCTTCTCCGCTTTATTGATTGCCATGTTCAGTGCTGCTTGTTCTTCCGGGTTTGGAGATTCAACAGTAGGAAAATTTCCATCTGTATTATCCTGTTCGGGCACATTATATACTTTATTGAAACCAAATAATTTAAGAATCTCCGGTACCAGTTTAACACCTGTTCCGTGAATTGGTGTGTATACAATTTTCAGATCCTTGTTCTTTTTTATTATTTCAGGAGATAAACTCAGGCTATGAAGTTTCTTAAGATACTCCTTATCGATTTTTTCACCAATGATTTCAATATTCCGCTGATCATCTTCAAATTTTACTTCACTAACATCTTTAATCTTTTGAACTTCGGAAATAATATTTTTGTCATGAGGAGAGATAATTTGTCCACCATCATCCCAATAAACCTTATAGCCATTGTATTCTTTTGGGTTATGAGAAGCTGTGATAACCACACCGCTCTGGCAGCCAAAATATCTTACAGCAAATGATAGTTCAGGTGTGGGCCTTAAAGATTCAAATAAATATGCCTTTATTCCATTTGCCGAACATATATTGGCTGTGGTTTCTCCGAATTTTTTACTATTATTTCTACAATCGTATGCAATTGCAATACTGATTTGCTTTTTATTTTTAAATTGTTTGTTTAAATAATTACATAAGCCCTGAGTTGCCATTCCAATGGTGTAAATATTCACCCTGTTTGTTCCCGGCCCCATAATTCCTCTCATACCGCCAGTACCAAATTCGAGATTTTTATAAAAGCTTTCAATTAGTTCTGCTTCATCATTATCAAGCATATATTTGACCTTCGACCTTGTTTCTTTGTCAAAACTTTTGCTCAACCATGTTCTTGCTTTATCTCGAATATTATTATTCATTATTCATTATTCATTATTCTTCTCTACTAATATGTGCGATTTTTGTTGTTTTTTCATTCTGATACCCGATACCCGATACCTGATACTCTATACTAATCCATTTTCCATTTTCAATTTTCAATTAATTGAATACATTCCTCAAGGCTTTCTTTCCAGTGCCGGGTTCTGATTCCAAAGGTTTTCCTTAGTTTTAATGTGTCAAGAACAGAATATGGGGGCCTTTTTGCAGCTGTGGGATAATCTTTTGTTTCTATTGGAATAACTTTACAGCCTGTGTTTCCAATAATCATAATTTCTTTTGCCAGTTCGTACCATGAGCAATAACCATCGCTGGTGTAATGAAATATTTCCGGTTTGCTGCAGTCATATAATTTGTTATTAATTTTTCCAATAATATTAATTATATCATTTGCCAAATCATGTGCGTAGGTGGGAACTCCAATCTGATCAGATACCACTCTTATTTCTTTTTTCTCCTTTCCCAGCCTTATCATTGTTTTAATAAAATTATTGCCAAAGGATGAATATAGCCAGGAAATTCTGAAAATAATTCCGGATTTCAGATTATTAAGAATTAAATTTTCTGCTTCTAATTTTGTTTTTCCATAAACTGTTTGGGGGTCAGGCTTATTATCTTCCTTATATGGGGCATTGTTTTTACCATTAAAAATATAATCTGTTGAAAAGTGAAACAATAGAATATTATATTTATTACATATATTAACAAGGTAATTTACTGCATCCACATTTATGAGTTCCGCGGTTTTTTGTTCGGTTTCGGCTTTATCAACAGCAGTATAAGCAGCACAGTTGATTACCAGGTCAATATTATTTTTATCAAAGAATGTGATAAGATCTTTTGTGCTGGTAATATCGAGACTATCAATATCGGTGAAAATAAAATTAAGATAATTTTGTTTCTTCGACAATGTTTTAAATTCACTGCCCAGTTGTCCAAATGCGCCTGTAATGAGAATATGTTTTAGCTTACTCACTGAATTGTCGTTATTAATAAGTAAAATTCATTTCAGCATCATTGAAAGAAGAAAGATTCATGTCTTTATTTGATATAATAATATCTTTTTCAGGTACTTTCCAATTAATATTCAGGCTGGTATCATTAAAAATAATTCCTCTTTCCGACTGAGGATTATATAGATTATCGCATTTATAACAAAAAACTGCAAATTTACTAAGCACTGAATATCCATGTGCAAATCCTCGCGGAATAAGCAATTGTTTTCGATTATGTGCTGATAGTTCTACACTGAACCACTTTTTATAACTTGGTGATCCTTTTCTCAGGTCAACAGCAACATCCAGAACATTTCCTTCGATAACTCTTACTAATTTGTATTGCGAATGAGGTTCAAGTTGGTAGTGAAGACCCCTGATAACGCCATAAGTAGATTTTGACTGATTGTCTTGAACAAAATTTATTTCATGTCCATTGTTTTCAAATAATGCTTTATTATATGATTCGAAAAAATATCCACGGTCATCTTCAAAAACCTTAGGCTCAAGCACATACAGGCCATTTATTTCAGTTGGTTTAAAATTCATATTAGTAAAGAATTTTTTTATCAGAATTGGCAATATTTAATAGATATTGCCCATATCCGTTATTTTTTAATGGTTCAGCCAGCTTAAGTAATTGATCTTTGCTAATGTAATCCATGAAATAAGCAATTTCTTCAATACAGGCAACTTTTAATCCTTGACGACTTTCTATTGTAGCAATATAATTTGATGCCTGAAGAAGGCTGTCCGGAGTACCTGTATCAAGCCATGCCATTCCTCTTTCGAGTAATTCAACACTAAGTCGGTTTTCTTTTAGAAACAGCCTGTTAAGATCGGTTATCTCCAACTCACCACGCTTTGAAGGTTTTAAATTTTTTGCTTTTTCAATAACATCATTACTATAAAAATAAAGACCGGTCACGGCATAGTTGGACTTAGGAATAACTGGTTTTTCTTCAATACTGATTACATTGCCAGACATATCAAATTCTACAACACCATATCTCTCAGGGTCCTGTACATAATAGCCAAATACCATAGCACCATCACTTAGAGAAGCAGCTTTTTCCACAGTTCTTTTAATTCCATATCCGTGAAAAATGTTATCTCCGAGAATAAGGCATACATTATCATTGCCAATAAATTTTTCTCCAATAATAAAGGCTTGTGCCAGTCCATCAGGAGAGGCTTGTTCTTCATATGATATTTTTAATCCGAATTGACTTCCATCATATAATAAATCTTTATACAGGTGAATATCTTTAGGTGTGGAGATAACAAGTATTTCACGTATTCCTGCATGCATAAGAACGGAGAGGGGATAAAATATCATTGGCTTATCGTAAACAGGTATGATCTGCTTTGAAATACTTTTAGTAATTGGATAAAGTCTTGTACCGGATCCGCCGGCAAGAATAATTCCTTTCATCTGGTTAATATTATAAATTTAAAATTTCTTTGAAATAATCAATTGTTTTAATAAGCCCTTCTTCCAGTTGCACTACCGGTTCCCAATTGTTAAGTTTCTTTTTTGCAAGACTAATATCAGGCTGACGTTTTACAGGGTCGTCTTCCGGTAATGGTTTAAATATAATTTTTGATTTTGATCCTGTAAGTTTAATAACTTTTTCAGCAAGCTCAAGCATGGTAAACTCATTCTGGTTTCCAATATTAACAGGTCCCCAGAAATCATCTTCTGTATTCATCATTCTGATCATTCCTTCCAGAAGATCTGAAATATATTGAAAACTTCTTGTTTGCAGGCCATTGCCAAATATTGTAATATCTTTATTTTTAAGCGCCTGTACAATAAAATTTGATACAACCCTTCCATCGTCAGGATCCATTCTGGGGCCGTAGGTGTTGAAAATTCTTATGATTTTTATTTTTACTTTATTTTGAATCATATAATCCATGAACAGTGTTTCAGCACATCGTTTACCTTCATCATAACACGCACGGACACCGATAGGATTAACATTTCCCCAATAACTTTCTACCTGAGGATGTATTTTCGGATCACCATATATCTCACTTGTAGAAGCCTGAAGAATTTTTGCTTTTATTCGTTTTGCAAGCCCCAGCATTGTTATTGCTCCCATTACAGAAGTTTTGATGGTTTTTATAGGATTATACTGGTAATGAATAGGCGAAGCAGGGCATGCAAGGTTGTAAATCTGATCAACTTCCACAAAAAATGGCAGGGTGACATCATGCCTTTTTAGTTCGAAATAGGGGTTGTCAAGAAGATGAATAATATTTTTTTTACTTCCTGTAAAAAAGTTGTCAAGGCAAATAACCTCATTTCCTTCATTTAATAGTCTTTCACAAAGATGAGATCCTATAAATCCGGCTCCTCCGGTAACTAGAATTTTTTTCATTTATACTTTTTTTCTTCCTATTGAATAATACTCAAACCCGTATTCTTCCATATCTTCCCGATCAAAAATATTTCTTCCGTCAAATATTAGTTTATTAGTTAGAAGTTTTTGCATAATTCTAAAATTAGGATGCCTGAATTCCGGCCATTCGGTCATAATTATTAATGCATCTGCTTCATGAATAGTTTCATAAGATTCATTACAAAATTCAATTTTATTTCCAAGCCTTCTTTTAGCCTCTGTTAATGCTACCGGATCGTAAGCTGAAATTTTAGCTCCTTGAGAGAGAATTTTATCAATCATAACAAGAGATGGAGCTTCCCTCATATCATCAGTATTAGGTTTAAATGATAATCCCCACATTGCAAATTTTCTCCCTTTAATATCGGAATTAAAATGCTTCATTATTTTATCGAACAAAACCGATTTCTGGTCGTGGTTAACTAATTCAACAGCATTAAGAATACGTAATGGATAATTATTTTCGTCAGCTGCCTTAATAAGTGCTTTTACATCTTTTGGAAAACATGATCCACCGTAACCTACTCCTGCATATAAAAATTTTGTTCCTATTCGAGAATCACTGCCAATCCCTGTTCTTATTGAATTAATATCAGCTCCTACAATTTCACAAAGATTTGCCATATCATTCATGAAAGAGATTTTTGTGGCAAGCATGCAATTCGCTGCATATTTTGTAAGTTCAGCCGATGGAATATCCATAAAATATAGCGGATGTCCATTAAGAAGGAAAGGCTGATATAATCTTTTCATTATTTTTTCAGCTTTTTCAGATTCTACTCCCACAACAATTCTGTCAGGCTTTAAAAAATCATCAATTGCATCACCTTCCTTAAGAAATTCAGGATTAGAGGCAACATCAAAAGGAATATTTACCCCTCTTTTATCGAGTTCTTCTTTAATAGCTGCCTTAACTTTATTGGCTGTACCGATAGGAACAGTACTTTTCGTTACCATTACAAGATAGTCTTCCATGTATTTTCCAACTTCATGGGCAACTGATAGAACATATTGAAGATCAGCACTTCCATCTTCATCAGGAGGAGTGCCTACTGCACTAAATACTACTTCACAGTTTTTAAGGCTATTTTTTAAATCTGTTGAAAAAAACAATCTGCCTTTTTTTACATTCTGCTCTACCATTTTATCAAGTCCGGGTTCGTAAATTGGAATTTTACCATTATTCAGCATATCGATCTTTTCTTTATCAATATCGATGCATGTGACATTTACACCAGTTTCGGCAAAACATGTTCCACTAACCAAACCGACATACCCGGTTCCAATAATTGAGATTTTCATTTGTTAGATTTTTCTTATTCTATTGTTTATCTGATAATTATTAATAAAACTATAAAAATTCATTAATGATATAACTTATTAAAGAAAAAAATATTTTTCCAGACGCCAAATTAGTAAATAAAATTGTTTTTTAATGTCATATTGCCTACATTTGCGACCTGATAAATTTTTATTATATATATTGTCTAACTTATTAATTAATTGAATCTTATAATGACGGAAAAAGAAAAAAAATCTCAAATTGAGGAGGATAAAAAGAATGTTAATTCCTCTCATGACGAAAATCCAACCGAAAAAACACCATCTACTGAAGAAAAAACTGCTGATGAAGTGGTACCCGAACCTGTAGTTGAAGAAAAAATCGTTGAAGAAAAAACAGAAGAACCGGTTGCTGAAGAAAAGCCTGAAGAAATAACAGAAGAACCGGTTGCTGAAGAAAAGCCTGAAGAAATAACAGAAGAACCGGTTGCTGAAGAAAAGCTTGAAGAAATAACAGAAGAACCGGTTGCTGAAGAAAAGGTTGAAGAAATAACAGAAGAACCAGTTGCTGAAGAAAAGCCTGAAGAAAAAACAGAAGAACCGGTTGTTGAAGAAAAGTCTGAAGAAATGACAGAAGAGCCAGTTGTTGAAGAAAAGCCTGAAGAAATAACAGAAGAGCCAGTTGTTGAAGAAAAGCCTGAAGAAAAAGCAGAGGAACCTGTCGTAGAAAAAAAACCAAAGGATACTAAAGAAATTACTGCTGAAGCTTTAGCTAAAGAAGGCTCTGGTGATGATCCACAAGAATTTGACTGGGACAATGTATCTAAAAATATAGATATTTATACTAAAGAAGAAAGAGCTGAACTTGAGGATATTTATAATGAGACACTTTCAACAATTAATGAGAATGAAGTCATTGATGGAACTGTTGTTTTTATGAGTAAAAGGGAAGTTCTTATTAATATTGGCTACAAATCGGAAGCAGTAATCAGCCTTAACGAATTCAGATATAACCCTGATCTTAAAGTTGGTGATACAGTTGAAGTTTTTGTTGAGTCACAAGAAGATAAATTCGGACAACTTATTCTGTCGCATAAAAAAGCCAGGGCTATACGTTCATGGGATAGAGTAAATGTAGGATTTGAAAAAGGTGAAATCATTAAAGGTTTTATCAAGTGTCGTACAAAAGGTGGTATGATAGTAGATGTATTTGGAATTGAAGCATTCCTCCCCGGATCACAAATTGATGTTAAACCAATTAGAGATTATGACATTTTTGTTGGTAAAACAATGGAATTCAAGATTGTTAAGATTAATCATGAATTTAAAAATGTTGTTGTTTCACATAAAGCACTTATTGAGGCAGAACTTGAGATACAAAGACAAGATATTATTTCTAAACTGGAAAAAGGACAAGTACTTGAGGGAACAGTTAAGAATATTACATCATATGGTGTATTTATTGACCTCGGCGGTGTTGATGGACTAATTCATATCACAGACCTGTCATGGGGCAGAGTTTCTCATCCACAGGAAATTGTTGAACTTGATCAGAAAATTAATGTTGTAATACTTGACTTTGATGATGCAAAAAAACGAATTGCACTTGGTCTTAAACAACTAACAAAACATCCTTGGGATTCGCTTGATGCTGAGCTTGAGGTTGGTAAAAATGTGAAAGGAAAAGTTGTTGTTCTTGCAGATTATGGTGCATTTATAGAAATTGCTCCCGGTGTTGAAGGACTTATTCATGTGTCTGAAATGTCATGGTCACAACATCTTAGAAGTGCTCAGGAATTTCTAAAAGTAGGTGATGAATTAGAAGCTCAGATTCTCACTCTTGATAGGGAAGACCGTAAAATGTCACTTGGAATAAAACAATTAAAAGAAGATCCATGGCTCAAAATTGATGAGAAATATATAATTAATTCCAAGCATGTAGCTAAAGTTAGAAACTTTACCGGTTTTGGTGTGTTTGTTGAGATAGAAGAAGGTATTGACGGTCTTATTCATATTTCTGATCTATCATGGACTAAAAAGATTAAGCATCCGGCTGAATTTATGTCTGTTGATGATGAAATCGAAGTTGTTGTTCTTGATATTGATAAAGAAAACCGCAGATTAAGCCTGGGACATAAGCAACTTGAAGAGAATCCATGGGATGTATTTGAAACAATTTTCAAAGTTGATTCTATTCATGAAGGAACAATAGTGAAAGTTTTTGATAAAGGAACTGTTGTTGCACTTCCTTATGGCTTAGAAGGATTTGCTACTCCACGCCATATGGTTAAAGAAGATGGCTCATCGCCTAAAGTTGATGAGAAACTTGAGTTTAAAATAATTGAATTCTCAAAAAATTCTAAAAGAATAATTCTTTCTCATAGTAGAGTTTTCGAGGATGTTAAAAAAGCTGAAGAGTATAAGGATAAGCAAAAGAAAAGCAAACCAGCTAAGAAAGCTGTTAAAGAGGTGAAAAGAAAAATGGAATCAACTACTTTAGGAGATATATCTGATCTTGCCGCTCTAAAATTTAGGATGGAAGAGTCTGAGAAAAATCCTGTAGTTAAAGAGGTGCTAAAAGCGGAAATTGAAAAAGCTGTTGCTGAAAAGAAAGAAGATAAAGTAAAGAAAGCTGAAGTCGTAGAGGAAAAAGTCGTAGAGGAGAAAGTTGTTGAAGAAAAGCCAAAAGCTAAAGAAACTCCAACAACAGAGAAGAAAGAAAATAAAACTGAAGCAAAGAAAGAAGCAAAAGCTAAAAAAGCCCCTGCTAAAACAAAAGAAAAAGCTGCTGCTAAAACAGAAGTAAAAGCTGTTGCTAAGACAGAAAAAAAACCTAAAGCTAAAACAGAAGTAAAAGCTAAAAGCAAAACTGTCAAAGAGGCCAAAACCAAAACAGTAAAAAAGACTGAGGCAAAGCCAAAAGCAAAGGCAAAAACTACTGCAAAAACAACAGCAAAGACAAAGGCAAAACCTAAAACTGAAAAATAGGAATGCAAATGTCCTTTTCATTTACAATATTGGGAAGCGGGGGAGCAATTCCCACCTCCCAAAGATATTTACCTGCTCATGTGCTAAAAGCGCATGAGCAGTTTTTTTTAATAGACTGCGGTGAAGGGACTCAAATACAGTTGAGAAAATATCGGATACGGCTGGCAAGAATACATAATATATTTATTTCCCATTTGCATGGAGATCATTATTTTGGACTGTTTGGTTTATTAAACACATTCAATTTGTTAGGAAGAAAAAAGGAATTGAATATTTTTGCCCCGGCCGGCCTTGAAGATATATTAAACCATCAGATATTTTTTCTTGAGAAACTTAATTTTAAAATCCATTTTTTTCATCATGAAAACACTGTAAAAGGTGTAGTGTTTGAGAATAAAAAACTTTGCGTGGAAATATTTCCATTAAAACATAAAATCCCTACATGGGGATTTATGTTCAGGGAAAAACCGGCTCTGCCAAATATTAAAAAGGAGCTGGTTGAGAAATATAAAATACCTATACCTGATATTATCAAAATAAAAAATGGAGAGGATTATTTAACTAAAAAAGGTGAGTTGTTAAAACATAAAAATCTGGTTATTCCACCATCAGATCCGGTTTCTTTAGCATATTGTTCAGATACAATGTTCAATCCTGATATAATTCAATACATAAATAAAGTAAACATTTTATATCATGAGGCAAGCTTTGCCAATGAAGATGAATGGAGAGCTACAGATACACAACATTCAACCGGAAAACAGGCTGCATTAATCGCTAAACAAGCTAAGGCTGGAAAATTAATTATTGGCCATTTTTCTGCCAGATACAAAAATACTGATATACTACTAAATGAATGCAGAGAAATTTTTCCAAATACCGAACTTGCTGAAGAAGGCCGGCAATTTGAAATTTAATTAACATAATTTGACATAATAAACTTATAATAAAAAGATTAAAAATCGCTAACTTTGTTCCTTTTATAAGCTAAATAATAATATATGCAGGCAAAAATATTAATACTTGATTTTGGTTCTCAATATACTCAGTTAATTGCGCGTAGAATCAGGGAATTAAATGTATTCTGTGAAATACATCCTTTTAATAATTTTCCTGCTGTTACAGAAGAAATTAAAGGTGTTGTTTTATCAGGAAGTCCTTTTTCTGTTCGCGATGAGAATGCTTTAGTGCCTGACCTTTCAAATATTAAAGGAAAAGTTCCAGTGCTTGCAATTTGTTATGGAGCACAGTTTATTGCTCATAATTTTGGTGGAGAAGTTTTACCATCAAACCAAAGGGAATATGGTAGAGCTAATTTGGAAAATGTAGATAATAATGACAGATTATTTAAAAATATATCGCAGAATTCACAGGTTTGGATGTCACATGCTGATACAATATCAAGAATACCTGAGAATTGCAGAATAACAGCAAGCACAGCAGATGTGAAAGTTGGTGCATTTAAAATTGATGATGAAGAAACGTATGGCATTCAATTTCATCCGGAAGTTTATCATACAACAGAAGGATCAGATCTATTATATAATTTTGTGGTGGATATTTGTAATTGTCCGCAGAATTGGTCACCGGATTCATTTGTTGAAACAACAATAGCTAATCTGAAAGAAATTCTTAAAGACGATAAGGTTGTTCTGGGACTTTCTGGCGGTGGAGACTCAACTATTGCAGGAGTACTAATACACGAAGCTATTGGAAAGAACCTTAGCTGCATTTTTGTTGATAATGGCTTGCTTAGAAAAAATGAATTTGAATCGGTTTTAGATTCTTATAAAGGCATGGGGCTGAATGTTATAGGAGTTGATGCTAAAGAACGATTTCTGAATAACCTAATTGGTATAACCGAACCTGAGGAAAAAAGGAAAATTATTGGAAAAGATTTTATTGAAGTTTTTGATGAAGAAGCAAAAAAACTTAAAAATATAAAATGGCTGGCTCAGGGTACTATTTATCCCGATGTAATAGAATCAATTTCTGTTAATGGGCCATCAGCAACCATAAAATCACATCATAATGTTGGCGGTCTGCCAGAGAAGATGAATCTGAAAGTTATAGAGCCATTAAACCTTCTTTTTAAAGATGAAGTAAGAAGAGTTGGAAAATCAATGAATATCCCTGACCTGTTTATTAGCAGACATCCTTTTCCCGGACCAGGACTTGGGATCAGGATTATTGGTGAAGTGTCGAGAGAAAAAGTGAAACTGGTTCAGGATGCAGATGAAATATTTATTAATGGCCTTAAGGAATATGGATTGTATGATGATGTATGGCAGGCCGGTGTTATGCTTTTACCCGTTCAGTCAGTTGGAGTGATGGGAGATGAACGCACTTATGAATATACAGTTGCTTTAAGAGCAGTTGGTTCAACTGATGGTATGACAGCCGACTGGTCGCATTTACCACATGAATTTCTGGGAAAAATATCAAATGAAATAATAAATAAAGTTAAAGGGATTAACAGAGTTGTATACGATATAAGTTCTAAGCCTCCTGCCACAATCGAGTGGGAGTAATAGATTCTATAAATGTTACAGTTTTGAATTTCTTGATAACTTTAAGTTTTAAAATAAATAATATACAGGTATATCATGAAAAGAAAAAGAATAACAGATTATAAAAAACTTCTTATTAGTTTATTAATATTCCTTGTTTCATTCTCATTTTCATATTCACAGGGAGGTATAGATGCCAATAGCTACAAATTTATACAAGTATTAAAACTGGTTAGTAATTATTACGTTGATTCTACCAATGAGGGTGGAATGATTGAGGATGCTATTAATGGTATGTTAAAACAACTTGATCCGCACTCTGTTTATATACCTAAAAAAGACCTTCAGCTTATGAATGAAAATCTTCAGGGAAATTTTGAGGGAATTGGTGTGCAGTTTAATATTTTACATGATACTTTGGTTGTGATTGCTCCATTATCTGGTGGCCCTTCTGAAAAGTTGGGTATACTTGCTGGCGACAGGATATTGAAAATTGATGGTGAGAATATAGCCGGAGTAGGACTGACAAATGAAGGTGTTTATAAAAGGCTTAAAGGAAAAAAAGGGACTATGGTTACGGTTAGCATTAAAAGGCAGGGGATGAATGAGCTTATAGATTTTGAAATTATAAGAGACAAGATACCTATTTTTAGCCGGGATGCTGCATATATGGTGACCGACAAGATTGGTTATGTCAAACTTAACCGATTTGCTAATTCAACAGGAAAGGAATTTGAGGAAGCTCTTGTTAAGCTTAAAAATGAAGGAATGGAGGATTTAATTCTTGACCTGAAAGGTAATGGAGGAGGATTTTTACATATGGCTGTTAGCGTAGCAAATCAGTTTTTTGATAATAATAAAATGATGGTTTATACTAAAGGCGATAATAGCCGGCAGCAAAATTATAAATCTAATACAAACGGCCTCTTAAAAAATGGCAAAATCATTATTCTAATTGACCAGGGTTCAGCATCTGCAAGCGAGATAGTTGCCGGAGCCGTACAAGATTGGGACAGAGGTGTTATTCTTGGTAGGCGGTCGTTTGGAAAAGGACTTGTTCAGGCCCAATATAATCTTATGGATGGCTCAGCGGTACGGCTTACAACAGCAAGATATTATACACCTACAGGGCGATTAATACAAAAATCATATACAAATGGTACAGATGAGTATCGTATGGAAATATTATACAGAATAGGCAGAGGTGAACTGTCAAATGCTGATAGTATCCAATTTCCAGATTCTCTGAAATTTAAAACCCTTATCAATAAACGTACTGTATATGGAGGAGGAGGTATAATGCCTGATTTATTTGTGCCCGTGGATACAACTTTTTTCTCAGATTATTATGTAGACCTTATTCGTTTTGGAATTATTAACAGATTTATTTACGATTATGTAGATAAAAACAGGGATGAAATTAAAAATAAATATTCCGACTTCGATCAGTTCAATAAAAAATTTCAAATTGACAAGAAATTTATGACTGTGTTTTTAAAATTTGCTGACGATGAGGAATTAAAAAGGACCGCCGAAAAAGAAGTTGATATGAAGAAAAAGACGGAAGGATTGAAAGCATCAGAGGAACTTCTTAAATTGCAGCTTAAAGCATTAATTGCAAGAGATATTTATGACACAAGCGAGTATTTTGAGGTGATTAATCCAATTAATCCGGATTTTATATTAGCGATAGAGATTCTGGGGAATGATGCCTTATACCAGAAACATCTTAATAACTAGGCTTTTACAATAGACGCAAATAATGCAGGAACTCCTGTTTTGGGCAAAATCTAATTATATTGAAATTCTCGGGGCTGTTTCAGCTCTGATATATCTGTATTTTTCAATTAAACAGAATGTATTATTATGGCCACTGGGAATAATAACCTCTGTTCTTTATGTATATGTTTTTTTCAATTCGGGATTTTACGCCGATATGGGATTAAATGTATATTATGTTATAATTAGTATATATGGTTGGTATTATTGGACAAAGGGGAGAGGAGAAACCCAAAATAAGAAAAAGAACCTGCCAGTAGTATCCCTAAACAGAAAGCTGTCAATAAAATTGTGTATTATCGGCCTGCTTATCTTTGTGATAATAGCTTATGTTCTGGTGAAATTTACTGACTCGCAAGTACCATATTGGGATGCTTTTACTACAGCCGGCAGTATAATCGCCACATGGATGCTTGCCAGGAAAATAATAGAACACTGGCTGATATGGGTTGTTGTTGATCTTGTTAGTTTAGCTTTGTATATTTATAAAGATCTTTATGCAACTTCTGTTTTATTCATTGTTTATACTACTATGGCAGTAGTAGGTTATGTTACATGGAAAAAGGACCTGAAATAATTATTATTACCGGGCCGGAATCAACAGGTAAAACAATCCTTGCTGAGGAATTGGCTAAACATTATAATACCAGCTGGATTCCGGAATTTGCCAGAGAATACCTTGGAAAACTAAAAAGGCCATATTCTTTTGAAGATGTTGAAATAATAGCAAAAGAACAATTACAACAATATAAAGAAGCTTTAACATCGGGTAGAGAAATTATTTTTATGGATACCTTTCTGATAATAACAAAGGTTTGGTTTAATGAAGTATATAAAAAATGCCCTGGCTGGATTAATCAGGAACTGAAAAGAATAAAACCGGGTTTGTTTTTACTTTGTAATTATGATTTGCCCTGGGACTACGATCCATTAAGAGAAAACAAGGAATTAAGGCCATATTTATTTGAGCAGTATAAAAAGGAAATGGATTATTATAATTATTCTTATAAAATTGTCAGCGGGAAAAAAACAAGCAGATTAGAACAGGCTATTAATCATGTAAATAATTTCTATTATGGCTAATTTTGAAATTTTAGCAAAAACATTTCATGGACTTGAAGAGGTATTGGCGAAAGAGTTGGAAGAGCTTGGGGCTTCGGATATTAGTCTAAGAAAGAGGGCAGTAGCATTTTCAGGTGATAAGGAAATGTTATATAAAGCAAATTATCATCTTAGAACTGCCCTGAGAATATTAATGCCAATACACAATTTTCAGGCTGATAATGAAGAAGGACTTTATAAAGGAGTTAAATCATTCGACTGGAACAAATATATCGATGAAAAGAAAAGTATAGCTATTGATAGTGTTGTTTCTTCAGAATATTTCCGCCATTCAAAATATGTAGCATTAAAAACCAAAGATGCAATTGTTGACCTGATAAGAGAAAAAAGAGGATTAAGACCTACAATAGATGTGAAAGACCCTGATGTGAGAATTAATGTTCATATCTATAATGATAAAATCACTATTTCCCTGGACAGCTCAGGTGATCCGCTTTTTAAAAGAGGCTATCGTGCCTCAGGAGGAGAAGCTCCTCTTAATGAAGTGCTGGCAGCAGGTATTGTATTGCTATCCGGGTGGAATAAAAAATCTGTATTTATAGACCCTATGTGCGGATCAGGCACCTTATTAGCAGAAGCAGGGATGTATGCCATGGGAATCGCACCGGGAAGTATAAGAAGAGGTTTTGGTTTCGAAAAATGGAAGGATTTTGATGAACAATTATTCGAAAATGTTCGCCGGGAAGCCCTTGGTGACGGGACAGATAATATTGAAATTATTGGATCGGATATTTCCAGAGAGAGTATAAGAATAGCTACATATAATATCAGAAAGGCAGGTTTGGGAAAAACCGTAAAGCTAAAAGCAAGATCTTTTGAAGATTTTTATCCACCTGAAGATGCCGGAGGAGGAGTAGTAATTATGAATCCTCCATATGGGGAAAGGCTGAATACCGACGACCTTATAGATTTGTATGGCAGAATTGGAGATAATCTGAAAGAGAAATTCTCAGGATATGATGTATGGATATTAAGTAGTAATGCTGATGCAATTAAGAACATCGGGCTTCATGCATCAAAAAAGATTACACTATATAATGGTGCTCTTGAATGTAAATTGTTGAGATACAATATGTACACTGGTAGTAAAAAAGATAAAAATTAATTCTAATCTATTACACACCTGACTGAAAGCGCTGATGAACCTGGTAAAATTGAACGGTATATATATGGTTGATTATAAATCAGATATCTGTAGTAAACAAATCATTAAGAAAAGTGTGAATATCCCTATGTATTTAAAAAAATTCATACAGAATATTATTATTATTCGAATAAATTTGTGCAGAGTCTAGTTTTTGCTGGGATGTTTAATAATCAATGTTTAACCCAAATATAGTAAATATTGCCTAATTCTCCCAATGGCAATTTCGATGCTAGAATTCTTATATGGTTCTCCTTGAAATAACTCCTTAATATTTGTTAAATAATCCCGACTTTTAGGTGAAAACAGGCTCGGAAATAAAAAAGATTTTTACCTTTGTTATTCTGATTTTTATAACGAATAATACTAACTTAGAATAATGAAAAATACTGCTTTTACACACTTTCATAAAGAGCTTGGAGCAAAGATGTCTCCTTTCTGTGGTTATAATATGCCTATAGAATATTCTGGGATTAATGATGAACATATAAATGTACGTGAACGATTAGGAGTTTTTGATGTTTCACATATGGGCGAGTTCTGGATTACAGGCCCTAAAGCATTAGGTTTTATTCAAAGAGTTACTACTAACGATGCCTCTGTACTTATTGAAGGAAAGGTTCAGTATTCATGTTTTCCAAATGGTAAAGGTGGTATAGTTGACGACCTGTTGGTATATTGTTTTAATAAAGAAAAATATCTTCTTGTAGTTAATGCTGCAAATATTGATAAAGATTGGGAATGGTGTGTTAAAAATGCAGAAGAAATGGGGCTGGAGCTTGGAAAGGAAATTTATAATAGTTCAGATAACACTGCTCAACTTGCTATTCAGGGGCCTCTGGCACTTAAAGCAATGCAAAAATGTACTGATGAAAAAGTAACAGATATGGAATTTTATACTTTCAAAGTTTTGGATTTTGCAGGTATAAAAAATGTTTTGTTTGCAACTACAGGCTATACAGGAGCCGGTGGGTGTGAAATTTATGTCGATAATAAAGATGGAGAAGCTCTCTGGAAAGCAGTTATGGAAGCCGGAGAAGAGTTTGGAATTAAACCTATAGGACTTGGAGCCCGCGATACTCTTCGATTAGAAATGGGATATTGCTTGTATGGAAATGATATTGACGATACAACATCACCGATTGAGGCTGGTCTGGGATGGATAACCAAGTTTGCTGATAATAAAGACTTTATTGATAGAGATAAAATGCAGAATCTTAAAGATAATGGCGTGGCAAAAAGATTACGCGGTTTTGTTATGATCGACAGGGGAATACCACGTCAGCATTATGAAATTGTTGATTCTGAAGGAAATAGTATTGGTGAAGTTACTTCAGGAACCATGTCGCCTATGATGAAAAAAGGAATTGGTATGGGCTACGTGAAAAAAGAATATTCAAAATTTGGTTCAGAGATTTTTATTAAGGTAAGGAATAAAATCCTTAAAGCTGAGATTGTTAAAATGCCGATATATAAGAAGTGACGAGTGACGAGTGACAAGTGACGAGTTACAAGGAGATAATTATTAATTCAAAATACATAATAGTATGAAAAAACATATTTTTAACGCTGGCCCTTGTAAACTGGCCGGACCGGTACTGGAGAACACATCAAAAGCTGTTCTCGAACTTGAAAACAGTGGAATGTCAATAATGGAAGTTTCTCACCGAAGTAAAGAATTTCAGGCAATTTTTGATGAAACAGTAGAACTTTTTAAAGAAGTACTTTTTATACCGGAAGGTTATTCTGTATTGTTTCTTGGTGGTGGGGCAAGTATGCAATTTTGTATGATTCCATATAATTTTCTAAATAATAAAGCTGCCTATATGAATACAGGCACATGGGCAACCAAGGCTATTAAGGAAGCTAAAAATATGGGTAATACAGAAGTTATTGCCAGTTCTGAGGATAAAGGGTTTTCTTATATACCTAAGGGATATACAATTCCGGAAGATGCAGATTATTTCCACATTACAACAAACAATACTATTAAAGGAACCGAAATCCATGAGGATTATGATTCACCTGTCCCTTTAATTGCAGATATGTCATCAGATATTCTCAGCAGGCCTGTTGATGTTTCAAAATATGCTATTATTTATGGTGGAGCTCAGAAAAATCTTGGCCCGGCTGGTGTAACATTTGTTATTTTCAGAAATGATATGCTTGATAGGGTAGTTAAAGATAATATACCTACAATGCTTAAGTATTCTACACATGTTGAAAAAGAATCAATGTTTAATACACCACCATGTACTGCAATATTTACTGTCCGCGAAACTCTTAAATGGGTAAAAGCTCAAGGTGGAGTAAAAGAAATGGATAAACTTGCCTCAGCCCGTGCCGACCTTCTATATAATGCAATAGACAGCAGTAAAATGTTTGTTGGAACAGTTCCTGTGGAAGACCGTTCAAGAATGAATATTTGTTTCGTAATGAAAGAAGAATACAAAGAACTTGAACCTGAGTTTATAAAATTTGCCGGGGAAAAAGGATGTGTCGGTATTAAAGGACATCGTTCTGTTGGTGGTTTCAGAGCTTCCTGCTATAATGCACTCGAAGTTGAAAGTGTTCAGGTACTTGTTGATGCAATGAATGAATATGAATCAAAGCATGCATAAATCTAACCTTTAAAATTTAAAATTATGGCAAAAGTATTAGTCGCAACAGAAAAACCATTTGCTCCAGCAGCAGTTAATGGTATAAAAAATATTTTAGATAAGGCTGGATATGAACTGGTTTTACTTGAAAAATATACTGAGAAAGCTGATTTATTAAAAGCAGTTGAGGATGTTGATGCATTAATTATTAGAAGTGATAAAGCTACTGCTGAAGTAATCAAAGCCGGTAAGAATTTGAAAATTATTGTCAGGGCAGGCGCAGGTTATGATAATATTGATCTGGAAGCTGCAACAGCAAATAATGTTGTTGCTATGAATACTCCGGGACAAAATTCAAATGCCGTAGCAGAACTTGCTATTGGTATGATGGTATATCATGCAAGAAGTTTTTTTAATGGAAAAGCAGGTACTGAATTAAAGGATAAAAAACTTGGTATTCATGCATTTGGAAATGTTGGAAAAATCATTGCCACAATTGCTAAAGGTTTCGGTATGGATGTGTATGCTTATGATCCTTTTATCGACAGTTCAGTTATTGAAGATGAGGGTGTTAGTCCTTTGAAGAGTGTAGAAGAATTGTATGAAACATGTAATTATGTGTCATTAAATATTCCGGCAAATGAAAAGACAAAAGGATCAATTAATTATTCTCTGTTATCAAGCATGCCTGGAAAAGCTATACTCGTAAATACAGCAAGGAAAGAAGTAGTAAACGAGGATGACCTTTTAAAAGTATATAGTGAAAGAGATGATTTTGTATATATATCGGATATTGCCCCTGACTGTAAGGATAAGATAGCTGAAGATTATGAAGGCAGATATTTCTTTACTCCAAAAAAGATGGGTGCACAAACTGCCGAAGCAAATATTAATGCCGGAGCAGCCGCGGCAATACAAATAGTGAATTTTTTAGAGAAAGGAGATAAAACCTTTCAGGTAAACTAAATTTGGAATTACTTCTAAATTCACTTTTCAACATTCATAAATCTAAAATCGAAGTATTATGGCTATATTAAAACCATTCAAGGGATTAAGACCCCCAAAAGATATTGTTAAAGAAGTAGCATCACGTCCATATGATGTATTAAACTCTGAAGAGGCAAGAATTGAAGCAGGAGATAATGAAAAATCACTGCTTCATATTATTAAGCCAGAGATAGATTTTCCACAAGGAACCGATGAGCATATTCAGGAAGTATATGATAAGGCATTTGAAAATTTTAGTAGTTTTCAGGAAAAAGGATATCTGGTTCAGGATGAAGAGGAGATGTATTATATATATGCACAGACAATGGATGGACGTACACAGTATGGAATAGTTGGTTGTGCAGGAGTTGAAGATTACATGAATAATGTAATTAAAAAGCATGAACTCACCCGCCCCGATAAAGAAGAAGACAGAATGAAACATGTGCGTATTAATAATGCAAATATTGAGCCGGTGTTTTTTGCTTTTCCTGCTGTTAAGGAATTGGATGAATTAGTTGATGATGTTGTATCAAATAATGATCCTGAATATGATTTTGTGTCTGTTGACGGCATTGGACATCATTTCTGGTTAGTAAATAATAAGGCAAAAATAGATCGTATTACAGAACTTTTTGCTGAATTACCATCAACATACGTAGCCGACGGGCATCACCGAACAGCAGCTGCTGCATTAGTAGGGAATGAGAAAAAAGCCAATAACCCGGATCATACAGGTAAAGAAGAATATAATTATTTTCTTACCGTACATTTTCCCGATAACCAACTGAAAATTATTGATTATAACAGAGTGGTAAAAGATCTTAATGGCCTTTCGGAAGAAGAATTTATTGAAACTCTGAAAAAAGATTTTATTGTTGAAGAAAAAGGAGAGAAAATATATAAACCCAACAAACTGCACACTTTTGGAATGTACCTGAATAAAACCTGGTATTCATTAACCGCCAAAGATGGAAGGTATAATGATAATGATCCGATAGGAGTACTGGATGTAACAATTCTTTCAGAACAACTTCTCGACAAAACACTTGGTATTAAGGATCTTAGAAGAGATAAAAGAATTGATTTTATAGGCGGTATACGGGGGTTGGGAGAACTGGAAAAAAGAGTTGATTCTGGCGAGATGAAAGCTGCATTTGCACTTTATCCGGTATCCATGAAACAACTGATTGATATTGCTGATAGCGGTAATATTATGCCTCCTAAAACAACATGGTTCGAACCAAAATTACGAAGCGGGCTGGTTATTCATAAGTTGGATTAGTTTTTGGTTTTATAAGGAGATAATTCGTCTCATCATTAATTATCTCCATTTTTATTATATCCATAAGCATAAATTCTGCAAGGATATGTTCTGCTCGATTATATGTTATTTGAGCCATCCTGATGAATTGTGATAAGCTTATGGATTTGTTTTGTTCAAGATATTTTAAAAGAAGATTTTCCGCATTAGAAAGCTCTATATAAATACCATTGTTCTTCTTTTTTTTGTCCCAGTATTTTAATAATACTTTATTTGCAATAATATTCTCATCGTTTACCCTGATGTATGCGGTCCATTTGTTTCCTTTTCCAGGTGCAAGAACCGGTGGAATATCATTTTTTGGAATAAATATTTCCAAAACAGTTTTTTCATTTATCTTATGTGATTTTGATTCAAATAATATTGACGGCCTGCAATACATTTGCGATGCAGCTTCAACCATATAAAATTCTTCATCCGACCGAACACCGGCTATTGAACCATTGTCTTTTACGCCAATAAGTAAGCGGCCGCCATCGGTATTTGAAAAAGCAGAAAGAGTACGGGCTATCTTTTTCGAGTCGCTTATTCCAAACTTAAAATCAAGCTGCTGATTTTCACCCTGGCTGATCAAATTAAGTATGTAACTTTGTTTTTTAATGATAAAAATTCTAATTAAATTTTAGGAGCTTCTATCTGTTTCCCTTTTACAAATATAATCCCAAATTTAATGATTTTCTTATTTTGATTTCTTTCTTTTTATGTATATTCATACTTTAATAAATTATAATAATTATGAATGATAAAGAAGAGATTTTTAGAGTTTTTATGGGTTCAAGAAATGAAATGAATTTTATGAAACAAATTTTTGAAGATAATGATATCCCGCATATGATAAAGAAAGAGTATTATGATGGTGGTGTTACAGGATATGCTACTCAGGAAGCTGATTTGTTAGGTGTTTATGTACTGATTCACGACAAAGATAAAGCATTAAAACTGGTAGAAGAATTCAAAAAGTCCTGATTTTTAATTTGGAAAAATAATGAACCCTGCAATATTTGGTTTCCTTGCATATTTACTACTCATGATGCTGGTTGGTTTGCTTACTTACCGTGCAAATAAGTCAGACAAGGATTTTTTTCTGGCTGGAAGAAAACTTGGTGCATGGGTGGTGGCATTTTCGGAACGGGCTTCTGCAGAATCAGCCTGGTTATTATTAGGTTTACCAGGTGCCGCATATGCTTCTGGTTTACTTGAATTTTGGACAGCCCTGGGATGTGTTTTAGGTATATTGTTATATTGGACATTTATAGCTAAAGACCTCAGGATTGAAAGTGAAAAAGTTAAGGCAATTACTATTCCGAATTTTTTTGCTGAAAAATTTGCTGAAGGAAAATCTCATATCAGGATTTTAGCAACTGTAATAATAGTTTTCTTTTATGTTATGTATTTAGCTGCACAGATTGCCGGAGCTGGAAAAGTATTTTTTGTAACCTTCGAACTGCCGCAAACTACAGGAATGTTGATTGGTGCCGGAGTGGTGATTTTTTACACTATGATGGGTGGTTTTCTTGCTGTAGCATGGACAGATTTGATTCAGGGTATAATAATGATTGGAGTTTTGGTAATACTTCCTGTAGTCGGATTCATAGAACTTTCCGAACAAAACATTAATATTACTGAAAGCCTTTCATCTATTGGAGGAGGATTTACATCTCATGTTGGTGGAAAAACAGGTTGGGCAGCCATTGCTGTTATAATTGGAGGACTTAGCTGGATACTTGGATTTATTGGTCAGCCACATCTGTTAACAAGGTTTATGTCGATTAGAGACCCGCAAAAAATTAAAATCGGAAGAAGAATAGCAATAGCCTGGTCTATTCCGGCATACTCGGGAGCAATTATAATCGGACTTATTGGTATGGCTCTTTATGGTCAGGGCGCATTTACTGATGTTGAGGAGATTATGCCATATATGGCAACTACTTTATTACCTGCATGGATAGCAGGAGTTTTTATATGTGGTGCTATTGCAGCTATGATGTCGACTGCCGACAGTCAGCTTCTTGTTGTTACCTCTTCAGTGATGGAGGATTTTTATAAAAAAACTCTTGGCAGAAAAATACGCCAAAAAATATTGGTTAACCGAAGCAGAATTATTACAACTATTGTAGGTATTATTGCTCTGGTTCTTGCATTAACTACCGAGCGGGGAGTGTTTAAACTGGTGTCGTACGCATGGTCAGGACTTGGAGCTTCATTTGGCCCGGGCCTGTTGTTGCTTCTAAAATGGAAAAAAACAACATGGCAGGGTGTAATTGCCGGGATGTATACAGGTTTCCTTTCAACGATATTATGGAGCGAATTTAAATTTCTTGACGAAGCAATCAGCACACGTTTTACATCTTTCGTTTTTGCATTTATTGCTGTAATAATTGTATCTCTGATTACAAGGAAGAAGGAATAATCTTCGATTTTTGTTGATTGTTTGAGGAATTTATACTTTTGCCGAAAATTCAATTTGATTTAAATGAGTATATCTGAAAACCTAAAGCAGGTACTTAGTACAATTCCTCCAGGAGTAAAACTGGTTGCGGTTTCAAAAACAAAACCAAATAAAGATATTATGGCTGCATATAATGCCGGCCATAAAATATTTGGTGAGAATAAGGTGCAGGATCTGGCACGTAAATATGATGAACTTCCCAAAGATATAGAATGGCACATGATAGGACACCTGCAGTCGAATAAGGTGAAATATATTGCCCCTTTTGTTGATATGATAGAGGCTGTTGACAGCATGAAGCTCCTTAAGCTCATTAATAAGGAAGCAATTAAGAATAATAGAGTAATTAATTGCCTGTTGCAGATTCATATTGCAGAAGAGGAAGAAAAGTTTGGTTTTAACACAGATGAAATTATTGAGATTTTAAATTCCAGGGAATTCAAAGAAATAAGAAATATTAAAATTTGCGGATTAATGGGGATGTCAACATTTACCTATGATGAAGATCAGGTTAAAAAAGAGTTCTTTTATTTGAAAAAATGCTTTGATAAAATTAAACCAGAATATTTTCCCAATGATCCGGATTTTAAAGAAATATCAATGGGAATGTCGGGCGATTATAAAATAGCAATAGAGCAGGGGAGTACAATGGTTAGGATAGGGAGTTCAATTTTTGGAAGCAGACATTAATTTCCGCTTATAAGAAATATTATGACTACAGGCAATAAAATATTAGAACTTCTTTATTCATCATCAGAGGATGATATTCTAAAAGGAATAGAAATAATGAGAATAGAAGGAAGCTGTAAATTAATTCCGGCTTTGATTTCTGTTTTACATCATTCTGAAAATAATTTTATCAGAAAATCAATTAGTTCTGTTTTATTTGATCTCAAAGATAAAGAATCTGTTCCTTTCCTTATCGAGTCTATTCGTGATGAAGAAAACCATGATGAACTCGATATTTTGGTTTCAGCTTGCTGGCAAACAGGTCTGGACTTTTCTGATCATATTATTCTATTCTCAGAATTGTTTGTTAAAGAGGATTATATTGTTTCTATTGAGGCATACACAGTTATCGATACTCATTTTATAGAGAACAAACTATCGGATAAAAGTATAAATCAAATGCTTGAAATTCTTAAACCAGCTGTTTCAACAATAGCCCTTGAGAAAAAAACTCTACTGGAAGAGTTAATTAAAACTCTTATAGCTTAGCTTTCAGATATCTTCCCGTATACGACTTTTCTTCCTTAATAATATTATCAGGAGTTCCTTCAAATATTATTTCACCACCGCCATCACCTCCTTCCGGCCCAAGATCTATGATCCAATCGGCCGATTTTATAACTTCAGGATTATGTTCAATAATTATTACGGTATGGCCATTTTTAATTAATTCATCAAAAGCCATCAATAGAGTTTTAATATCATGAAAGTGAAGACCGGTTGTTGGTTCATCGAAAATAAACAAACAAGAATCTTTCGATTTGCCTTTTGCAAGAAAAGAAGCAAGCTTAATTCTCTGACTTTCACCACCACTTAATGTATTCGACGACTGTCCCAGCTTAACATAACCAAGACCGACATCAGCAAGAGGCTGTAATTTGTTTATTATTCGATTTTCAGTTCTGCCAGCTAATTCACTAAAAAAACTAATGGCTTCATTAACAGTCATTTCAAGTATATCGTGAACATTTTTACTACGATATCTAACATCCAGTATTTCGTCTTTAAATCTCTTTCCTTTACAACTTTCACAAAGCAAATGCACATCGGCCATAAACTGCATTTCTACTTTTATTGTTCCTTCTCCCTGACATTCATCGCATCGGCCACCATCAATATTAAATGAAAAGTAGGAAGATTTATATCCATTATATTTTGCATTCGGCTGCAGAGCCAACAATGCACGTATTTCATCGAAAGCCTTAAGGTATGTCACAGGGTTTGAGCGGGAAGACCGGCCAATAGGGTTTTGATCTACGAATTCAATATTTGCAATATTATCTGTATTACCATCCATACGTGCAAAATTCCCTGTTTTTTCAGAATAACCGTTAAATCGTTTGTTTAAATGAGTGAATAATATCTTTTTAACCAGAGACGATTTTCCCGAACCACTTACGCCGGTAACCACGGTAAGAATATTAAGCGGAAATTTAACATTTAAGCCTTTAAGGTTATTCTCTCTGGCTCCAATAACTTCAATATATGCACTCCATTTTCGTCTCGATTCAGGAAGCTCTATTTTTTCTTTTCCTGTGATATAATCAGATGTGAGTCCTTTTCCGCTCTTAATCAAAGTATTAAGGCTTCCCTGAAATACAAGTTTGCCACCAAGCCGTCCAGCTCCGGGGCCGATATCAATTATTTCATCAGCGGCCCTGATAATTTCTTCATCATGCTCAACAACCAGAACAGTATTCCCAATTTCTTTTAATTCTTTCAGAACATTTATTAATAAATGTGTATCTCGAGCATGAAGGCCTATACTTGGTTCATCAAGAATATATAATGATCCCACAAGGCTGCTTCCAATGCTTGATGCCAGATTAATTCTTTGAGATTCACCTCCTGAAAGAGTTGATGATAAGCGGTTAAGACTAAGGTATCCAAGTCCTACGTTTTTAAGAAACTGGATTCTTGATTGGATCTCCAACAAAAGTCTTTCTCCAACCACCTGATCATGTTTATTTAGCTTGAGTTTATTGAAAAAAATATCTAATTTTTCTATTGGAAGCAAAACCAGCTCACAAATACTTTTTTTATTGATTTTTACATATGAAGCCTCTTTTCTAAGGCGGCTGCCATTGCATTCAGGACAGGTAGTTTTTCCGCGGTAGCGCGAAAGCATTACACGGTATTGTATTTTATACGACTTGCTTTCAATATATTTAAAGAATGCATTTAATCCTTTAAAGTATTTATTGCCCGTCCATAATAATTTTATTTCTTCATCATTAAGTTCATAAAACGGGCGATGTACAGGAAAGTTGAAGAATTCTGCATTATATATCAGCTTTTCTTTCCATTTTTTCATTTTTTCACCTTTCCAGCATACTATTGCATCTTCATATATAGAAAGGTTCTTGTTTGGCACAACCAGATCTTCATCAATTCCAATAGTATTACCAAAACCTTCACATTTTTGGCATGCGCCCACAGGATTGTTAAAACTAAATAAATGAACTGAAGGAATGTCAAATGTAATATTATCGGCTTCAAAACGATCAGAGAAGTTTTTCTCAATAGTTTTATCAGAATCAAATACTCTTATACAACAATATCCATTGCCTTCGAAAAGGGCGGTCTGGACTGAATCAGACATTCTTCCAATACTATTCTCATTATTGCTAATAGTAATTCGGTCAATAACAATAGAGATATCAGAGGCCTTAAGTTTTTTTAAATTTTTCGCATCAATCTCCGATATATTAAGAATTTCATTATTTAACTCAATTCTGGTAAAACCTTGTTGTAATAATACATCCAGCTGATTTTCAAGTTTTCTGTCTGTTTTTTCAGGAAAAGGAGCAAGAATTATTGCTCTGGTACCCTCTTTATATAATAAAAGATGATTTACTACATCAGTAACACTGTCTTTTTTTACGATTTTACCTGAAACTGGTGAAATTGTTTTTCCTATTCTTGCGAACAGGAGCTTTAGATAATCATAAATTTCTGTTGAAGTTCCAACTGTTGACCTTGAATTTCTCGTATTTACTTTCTGTTCGATTGCTATAGCAGGTGGAATTCCTATTATATGATCCACATCAGGTTTGTCAATTCTCCCAAGAAATTGTCTCGCATATGCGGATAAACTTTCAACATAACGACGCTGGCCTTCAGCATATAAAGTGTCAAAAGCCAAAGAAGACTTTCCAGATCCTGATAGTCCTGTTATAACAATAAATTTATCTCTTGGTATATTGATATCCAAGTCCTTAAGATTGTGAACTCTTGCACCCTTAATTATTATATAATTATCTTCTTTTTTTACGCTTTTTGGCATAAAAATTGCTTGTTTTAGTATAAAAATATTGTTCTGAAAATTAGTTGTTTTTTTTCATTAAGGAAACTTTTTTTTTCAAATACAATAATTTTATGTATACTTGCGTTATAATTAGCAATTAAGTTTAACTAATAATAGGAGGCTGCTTATCAGGAAAATATCTACTTTTTAGAATACATATATTAAAAAGGAGGTAATTTTGAATTTACGTAATCAATCAGATTATGAGCTCGTTAAGCAGTTCGTTTCAGGCAACAAATCCAGTATTGACATATTAATAAGAAGACACAAAGACCGTGTTTTCACCTACATAATGTTGATAGTAAAAGATCAACATCTCGCTGAAGATATTTTTCAGGATACATTTATTAAGGTTATTAATTCTCTTCGCAGAGGAAAATATGAAGATAAAGGTAAATTTGTATCATGGGTTATGAGAATTGCTCATAATTTAACTATTGATCATTTCAGAAAAGAAAAAAATCTTAACACAGTTTCCCGAGAGGATAATGAATATGACATATTTAATTCTAAAAGGTTTGCAGAATTCACCAGGGAAGAGGAATTAATTGAAGAGCAAATACATTCTGATGTCAGAAAACTTATTGATGAGTTGCCTGACGACCAGAAAGAGGTAATTATGTTGCGACATTATTGCGGACTAAGCTTTAAAGAAATAGCTGATCAAACGGAGGTTAGTATTAATACTGCATTAGGAAGAATGAGATATGCACTTATTAATCTGAGAAAATTAATAGAAGAAAAACAATTAAGTCTGACAAACGTTTAATACAATATTTTATAGAATTATTTTATCGCCGGTGCCATATATTGTAAGGCACTGGCTTTATTTTATTACGCAGTTACAAAAAAAATGACATTTGAAGTAATAAAACATAAATACCAGCGTTTTTGTATCAAATGATAAAATATAATTAATTTTTGCCTATGAATAAAAAATCTACTTTAATTTATCTGCTTAATACCGAAGAAAGTGAAAAGTGTGATATTATCAATAACGATGATTTTAGTGAAAATGGATTTAATGAATTCGAAGATGTGTTTGATGAATTAAATTCTGTAAAATATAGTCCATCTGAGTTGATAGTTCGAAATGTAATCCAATATGCCCATGCTTCTGAGCTGATTGATCTTGGATCTGGAATAAAGGTTGAAATGATACTAAACTAGAAGAAAGTTTAAGTTCTGATAGAAAAACCGCATGATGAAATAAATCAGGCGGTTTTTTTTTAAAAAAGATTAGGTTTTTCTTGACTTAAGTTATTTTATGTTGTATCATTGTGATATCAAAATGATATCAACCTAAAATATATAATTATGAAAAATGAAAAAACATTTATAGGAATAAACGGTTATCTAATGCTGTTTGTTTTTTTCTTTCTGGTTGCGATAGAGGTTTTCGGAATAATAGTTACAAAATCTCCATATATTGTAATAATGATTATAGCTTCGCTATTTATACCGCCAGGTTTTGTTGTTGTTAACCCAAACGGGTCATGTGTTTTGGTCCTATTTGGAAGGTACAAGGGAACGATAAAGGACAATGGTTTTTATTGGGTAAATCCCTTTTTTATCAAAAATAAAATCTCTTTACGAGCAAGAAACTTCGACAGTGAAACTCTGAAAGTGAACGATAAAGTTGGAAATCCGGTAATGATAGGTCTTGTACTGGTTTGGAGGGTTGATAATACTTATCGTGCTGCTTTTGAGGTAGATCATTATGAACACTTTGTTGTTGTTCAGTCGGAGGCCGCATTAAGAAAGCTGGCAGGAATGTATCCTTATGACAATTTTGAAGATCATGATGCTGTTATTACACTTCGTTCAGGAGGTGAGGATGTTAATCAAAAATTGGAGAAGGAACTTGTTGAACGTTTGGCAATAGCCGGAATCCAAGTAATTGAGGCAAGAATTAATTATATAGCGTATGCTTCTGAAATTGCCGGAGCAATGCTTAGACGTCAGCAGGCAACTGCAGTGGTTGCAGCAAGGGCAAAAATTGTAGAAGGAGCTGTTGGAATGGTACAAATGGCACTTGAACAATTATCGGAGAAGCAGATCATAGAACTTGATGATACTCAAAAGTCTTCAATGGTTAGTAATCTTATGATTGTGCTTTGTTCTGATGAGGCAGTTCGTCCCGTAGTTAATGCAGGGACATTACATCATTAATGAAATATGGGAAAAAAGAAACCATTTGTACTGAGAATAGAACCTGAAATGCTCAATGAACTTCAGAAATGGGCTGATGATGAATTTCGCAGCACAAACGGACATATTGAATGGATTCTTGATCAGGCTCTTAATAAAGCAGGCAGGAAGAAAAAACCATAAAAATAACTACAAAATCCATACTGCTTTTTTATCCCTGAATATTGAAAAGGCTGATTATATAATAAAAGGGCAATATTTAATTGGTAAAGACAAAGGATATCATATTTGCTCCCATTCTGAGTGCTCTGAGCCTTGTTTGTTCGGAATCGTTATGTACCTCTGAATCCTCCCAACCGTCGCCAAGATCGCATTCATAGGTGTAAAAACAGCATAATCGGCCTTCATAAAAAATTCCAAAACCCTGAGGAGCCTTATTGTCATGCTCATGAATTTTAGGGAGGCCCTTATTAAACTCATATTTAATATGATAAATTTCATGAGAGAATGGTATTTCAATAAAACTAAGACCGGGGAAAACTTT
Source organism: Bacteroidota bacterium (assembly GCA_042584005.1). Taxonomy (GTDB): domain Bacteria; phylum Bacteroidota; class Bacteroidia; order Bacteroidales; family JBHOTF01; genus JBHOTF01. The sequence goes on along the minus strand of JBHOTF010000012.1, from coordinate 7,097 downwards.
TTTCATTTCCCTTCTGACAAATTTGTCCATCCCGTAATTATCGTCAATATGAAGAAAACCACCGGCGACGAGATAATTTCTGAGATTCTCAACCTCCGTATCGGAAAATACTACATTTCCATGTCCCGTCATATGTACAAAGGGGTAATTAAATATTTCTCTGCTACCAACTTCAACTGTAGATGGTGAAGAAAATATATTACTTTCAATCTCTTTATTGCAAAATTCAATCAAATTTGGTAATGATGTGGGATTGGCATACCAATCGCCGCCGCCTTTATATTTTAGTAAGGCAATCTTGAGTGATGTGTTTTGACAAACAGCCTCCCCATATATATTTAATCCTGCAAATAATAGTAAACATATTATTCTTTTTCTCATTGTAAATCTATCAATTACGGCCAGTATTGAAATAAAATAATTCAGTTTTGACCTAAAATCGAAGATAAGTATTTTACCGATATATTTCTTCCGTTAACCGATTTTTTATACTTTGCATGAGTTCATATGTTTATTTTTGATGAAAAATTAAAACTACAAATTAAATATTATGGAAAAAATTGATAAAGACAGAATGGATGAACATGAAATGCATCATCACAGATATGGCAAATATCATCGTCATAATTCAAGAAGACAGACTGAAAAAAGACTTTTAATGGGTGGCTTGCTTATGATTTTCGGAGGCCTATTGCTTCTTTTTAATTTTGATCTAATACCATACCACTTTAAAAAATTTATTTTTACCTGGCAAATGATCCCTATTGTAATTGGTATTATCAGTTTGGTTAGCAGTCATGAAAAAACTACTGGTATTATACTTATTGCCGTTGGCTTATTTTTCTATCTGCCTGAATTTTATTGGTTTGATGAATGGCATTTAAAAAGGTTATTCTGGCCTGCTATGTTTATTCTCATAGGATTTTTGATTATTTTCAGGAGGCCATTCGACTGGGGTAAAAAAAAAATAGAGAATGAAATTGGTGCGGATCATGATCATATCGATGATATGGCTGTTTTTGGTGGCGGCGACAGAGTTGTTACATCAAAAAATTTCAAAGGCGGTAAAGTAACATCCATATTTGGCGGCTCAACTTTTGATCTTAATAATGCCGAATTATCACAAGGAAGCAATGTTATTGATGTTTTTGCTCTTTTTGGTGGTAATAAATTTCTTGTTCCGTCCGATTGGAAAGTAAAAGTGGAAGTAACAGGAATATTTGGTGGATTTTCAGACAAAAGAAAAACTATGCCAAGCCTAAATGTTGAAACCGATAAAGAATTACTAATACGGGGAGTTGTAATTTTTGGCGGAGGAGAGATAAAAAATTTCTGAAATAAATTGTATGGATTATGATTAATCCAATATTAAAAAAACTTAGATATATAATTATTTATTTATCACTGTGGATCCTGATTGCCGGGATCCACTTTTTCATATTATTTTATTCTTACGATATTGAGCTGAAAAATGCAGCTTTATTAGATAGCATTATTTATAATGTATTATTTTCAGTTCTTGGTTTTTTGCTATGGTATCCGGTACGATTTAATGATAATGAGAAAAAATCGCCAATTAATATAATTGCTTTTCATTTAGTGACGGCAATAATTACTGTTGCCGTATGGGTTTACTCCTGTGATTTATTATTAAGAAGTTTATTTGCTGATCAAACAGAATATTTACAATTTCTGGATGAATCAATTGTATGGAGATCAGCTATTGGGATATTTTTCTTTTCAATTTTTATTCTGTTTTATTATTCATACATATATTACAGTAACCTGCAGGAAAAAATATTGGAGGAGGCAGAACTAAAAAGCCTGGTTCGGGATACTAAACTTAGTATGTTAAAATCCCAAATCAATCCGCATTTTTTATTTAACAGTTTAAATTCCATTTCTTCTTTAACCATTAATAAGCCTGATCAGGCCAGAGAAATGATTGTTAAACTATCTGATTTTTTCAGATATTCACTATCCAGGAGTGATAAGGAACTAACAAGTTTGGAGGACGAATTAAAAAATATTGAACTTTACCTGGATATTGAAAAAATACGCTTTGGAGAGAGATTGAATTATATTAAGAAGATTGGAAAAAAATGTAAAAACCTGATGATACCTAATATGATTCTTCAACCATTGTTTGAAAATGCTGTTAAACACGGTGTTTATGAAAGCACAGATTCTGTTACTATCTCTTTGACATGTAGTTATGATAGAAAAGATTTAATAATAAAACTTATTAATGGTTTCGATCCTGATGCTGTGCCCAGAAAAGGCAAAGGTCTGGGACTAAAAAATATAAGAAAAAGATTGATTCTGATTTATTATACTGATAATTTGATGCAAACAAATATCAAAGCAAACTCATTTGAAGTATTATTGAAAATTCCGCAAATCAGGGAAGAAAGTGAAATTAAAGAATTACATTAGGAACTTGTCGAAAAAGAATAAAATGTAAATCTGAAAATGGATAGAATAAAGACGCTAATAATAGAAGATGAGAAACTTGCTGTTGACCTGGTAAAAGATTATTTGCTTGAACATAAAGAAATTGAACTTGAAGGTGTATATTCAGATGGATTTCAGGGATTAAAAGCTATTAATGAAATTAAACCTGATTTAGTTTTTCTTGATATTCAAATGCCAAAAATTACGGGGTTTGAAATGATTGAACTTCTAGATTTCAAGCCTGAGATAATTTTCACGACGGCATATGATGAATTTGCCCTAAAAGCATTTGAAATTAATGCTGTTGATTATTTATTAAAACCTTATACCCGGGAAAGATTTTCATGTGCAGTGAATAGGGCTGTTGAAAAGTTGAAGAAAGGAAAAACTTCATCAGGAGAAATAGAAAATCTTATTAATCATGTCGATTCAAAAAAGCAAATTATAGATAGAGTCGTTGTTAAAAAGAATGGAAAAATAATAATTGTTCCTGTTGATTCAATTATTTACATTGAGGCTCAGGATGATTATGTGATGTTATACACTGAAAAGGAAAGATATCTGAAACAACAAACTATGAAGTATTTTGAATCGCATCTTGAGGATGAGAAATATATAAGAATTCATCGTTCGTATATTGTGAGATTTAACCAGATATCTGAGATTGAGCCTTATGAAAAAGAAACCTATGTAATTAAATTAAAAAACGGCACAAAATTACGTTCAAGTAAAAGCGGGTATAAGAAGATCAGGGAAGTGCTTAATATTTAATAATTAGTTGTTCATTATTATTCATTGATCAGAGAAATGGTATGAGCAGCTACAATTCCTGCAGTCTCGGTTCGCAATCGACTGCTACCCAAAGAAATGCCTGTGTATCCTGAATTAATAGCCAGTTCAATTTCAGAATTAGAGAAATCGCCTTCGGGACCTATCATAATATGGGAAATTCCAGCCGGAGTATAGTTCATTTTTAATGAACTCTTTGGTACATTCTCGCAATGAGCAATAAATTTCTGTCCCTTATTATCCAGGGAAATAAAATCATCAAAACTTATCATCTCGTTTAATATAGGTTTATAGGCTTTTACAGATTGTTTAATTGCAGAAATAATAATCTTCTCAAGCCTGTCGATCCTGATCTTTTTTCTTTCAGAGTGCTCACATAATAAAGGTGTAATCTCGTCAATCCCTATTTCTGTAGCTTTTTCAAGAAACAACTCAAACCTATCGATATTTTTGGTAGGGGCTATACCTATATGGCTATAATAATTTCTTTTTTCGAATCCTTTCATAGATTCTAATATCTTAACAGAACATTTCTTTAAATGAGCTTCAACAATTTCAGCCTTGTAATAACCTCCTAATCCATCAATAAGACTTATTTTACTCCCTTTAGAAAGGCGTAAAACTTTTATGCAATGCCTTGATTCCTGCTCATTAAAAGAATAGATGCCGGATGATATTTCAGGTGAATAAAATATATGCATATATTAAAATTTTCAACGAATTTAATAAATTAGAAATGATTAAATAATTATTAGCGTGGAATTTCCAGTATTTCCAACTCACTGATATTATTTTTATCTATATTAAATCTTACTGCTGTTCTGATGGAATGAATTCCCTGGTTACCTGCAGCTCCCGGATTGATATGTAGAAGTTTAAGTTTTTTATCGTTCATTACCTTTAGAATATGAGAATGGCCGGAAATGAATAATTTTGGAGGTTTAATAAATATTGAAGATTTCACTTCAGCTGAATAATTCCCTGGGTAACCACCAATATGCGTTATCCAAACATCAATATCTTCGCATAGAAATCGATTATGCTTTTTGTATTCAACCCTGACATCATTTCCGTCGGAATTTCCATGAACGCCGCGAAAAGTGCATATTTTTGAGAGCTCATCAACGATACCTATATTTCCAATATCTCCGGCATGCCATATTTCAGTGCAATTACTGAAGAAATTTATGATTTTTTTATCAATATATCCGTGAGTATCAGAAAGAAGGCCTATTTTATTCATGAGAATGATTTTCTATTTTAAAAATTTTGCTTTAAAACTGTTAACCAATTGCTGATTGGAAATATAAAATTGATAAGATTGTTGGCCTCCTTTTACTTCTTGTTTTTGTTTATCGGGCTTGACTTTTTTTATTTCATTATTAAATTTTTCATTGGAAGAGATGCTTTGCATAAGTCCCCTGCTATATTGGAAAAAGAACCAATTTGATTGATCGATTTCCAGGTACCAGCTTATTATATCACCACTACGTTTTTTAGTTATCTCGAAATAACCTTTTAGCTTTTTATTAACGGTATTACCGTTAATGTTTCCAATACTAATATTGTCTATTGCTTGGTATGAGCTGGTTTGAGGGTTCCAGTTCAGCTTCAGATTATTGAAAAACAGGCTATGACTTAATTCTTCAGGTGTTTTTTTAAATGTATTTAATCCACCACCACCTAAAACTTTATTGGCTGCTTCAGTGCCAATAAGCTCAATCAGGTTTTTTCTGAAGAATAATGATCCGGTTTCAGCTCCTTCAATATTCCCGGCTTTATTAATAGCTTCAGCCATAATATTTAATGCTTTTTCAGCAAAAAAGAAATCTATCCCCAGCAATATGTTTAGACTGGTGCTTTTATCTGTGAGTTTATGATTTATATTACCAGCCTGACTGAGTTTTAACTGTCCTAAGTCAACTCCTAAATCGATAAGGCCTTCACCATATATTTCACAATTATCCCTGTTTAATTGTAATAAATTACCAGGCAGATCGGTATTTTCAAGTTTTTCCTGGCTGGCGATTCTATATTGTTGTGTTGTATTATTGTAAGTAAGTAAACCCTCTGATGTCAATATTGCTTTATCAGAAGATTGTTTTCTAACACTAATAAATGACGGATAAATTTCAGGATTAGAATTCGCAATAAAAAAGGAATTATATAGCCTGATATTATTTATATCAACATTTTGTGCTTTTATAGGAATTTGTGGATTTTCTGCATCTATCTCGCTATTAAATTTTATCCAGTTATTGCTGATTCCAAGGCATTCATGAATTGTTTTAAACGAGCCTTTAAATAATAAAGGTTTTTTATCTCCGTTAAGCTGGATTTGACCATAAAAACCGAAAACCGGACTTATTTTAAATTCGTCTTCTGGTATAATACTTCCTTTTGCATAACTAATACCTGATTTGTTAGTCCCTATATCGGTGAAATGAATAGTCTGTGTGGTTTTGGATTGATCAATGTAGTCATAATAACCTTCTGCAGTATAGCTGTCTTTGCTGTTAATATTTACAATGGCATTATATATTTCGTGTTTAAAGCTTTTTCCAGCGATTATAATTTTCGCCTTTTCTAATTTTTGTAATTTTCCACCACCTTCAATAATTACTTCACCTTTATCAGGATAAATGTATGCATCACCAACAATTATAGAATCAACACCTTTTGTTATAATCCTATCATTTATCTCGTCAAAATTTGTTGAATCGGCAGTAAAATTCAGCTGGTTTTGAGCAGGATCGGTAGAAGTAAATTCAGTGTTTGTTAACTGAATATTTTTTTTGTTCATATCGTAAATATATACTCCCTGACTACTTCTAAACAGGTTAGAGCTGAAACTATTTGATTCGTCCGATGAATTCGGAAAAAATTCACCAATTCGTTTATCCAGATCGAAATGTGTTTTCATATTATCAGATTCAAATCCGGAAGTTTCTCTCCCGCTTACAGATTTTTTTATTTTAAAACCTGCATTATCAGAATCAAATGTTCTGTTTGATAGTATAAACTCGTTTGAATTAATTTCGAAATCACCAAAATCCAGTTTTCCGTTTGCAACAATACCATTAGTGGTAAGATTTAGCTTACCGGAGAAATTTGCCTCCTCATACAAAGAGACGCTATCTTTAGTTGATGAAGCAATAAATTCATCCTTCTCCGGATCCCAGTTAATATCCATATTTTTTCCTGAAACAGCTGGTAGTCCAACTGAGTCTTTTTGATCAATAATATCAAAATTTTGTGCTTTTGCTGTAAGATGGCTTGGGTAAAATATAAAATCGTTTGATTTTGTAACGGAGTTAAGATAATGTAATTCGCCATCTCCCCGTAAGCCTCTTTTTGACATACTCAGGTTCTTATAATATCTTCCCTTTCCTCCATAAACAGGATATCCTTCTGCTGGTGTTTTTGATAATTCGAATCCTAATGAATAATCATCCTGTAAGGTTAGTTCAGCTTCAATCGGAGGAAAAACATTGGTAACGAAATGTCCGGGGAACTGGATAACTCCTTCCTGATCGAGGTTGTTTAGACTGTCTATTGCAAATGAATCAATCTGAAAAAACACCTCTTCTCTTGAATATGTACCATTTAAAATAGATTTGTCATCATAATAAATATATGCAGTTTCTTTTGATTCGAATATAGGATACCATGGGAGGTAATAAAATCCTGATTTATTCTCCGGATGATCAATATATAATACGCCCGTGAGATCTTCCATTATTGACGAAATATCCCGCAGAAGAGTTTCACCTTTAGTATTTAATAATTTGCCCGGGACTTTCATCTTTACATTATTAATTGAGTCCATTCGAATCTCAAAATTATTATAGTCG
>JBHOTF010000011.1:0-61571 GCA_042584005.1 Bacteroidota bacterium | reverse complement strand
CAATCTTATATTCGAAAAACTGTCAGATCGATGGGATGAAGCTATTCCATTGGGTAATGGTATGCTTGGGAACCTTGTATGGCAAAATGAAGGAAAACTACGATTCTCGCTCGATAGAGCTGATCTCTGGGATCTTCGTCCAATGAAAAATCTTGATTCTCCAAAATGGAAATTCAAATGGGTATATAATCAATGGCTTAAAAATGATTATGCCCCGGTACAAAATCAATTCGACAATCCTTATAATCAACAACCTGCTCCATCAAAAATACCTGCCGCTGCCTTGGAGTTTGATATTAGCAGGCTTGGTGAAGTAGAGTCAGTTGAACTTCATGTTAATACAGCTGTATGTGAGGTGAAATGGAAAAACGGGGCAAAATTAACAGCATTCATTCATGCAACTGAACCGGTTGGATGGTACAGGTTTGAAGGTATTGGCGAAACTATTGAAGCAGAACTTATTAAACCAGCTTATAATATTGAAGGAGATAAGGAAACTGTTGATTCTCATTCAGGACCGGATTTAAGAAGACTTGCTTACCCTCCGGGAGAAATAAATAAGCTTGGTAATTCAATGAAATATGATCAGGAAGGATGGGGCGGATTTAAGTATCAGGTTAGTGTAAGATGGCGAGAAGGAAAAAATATTCAGGAAGGCTGTTGGAGCATAAGCTCTGAATTTCAAGGATGGGAAAAAAGTATTAAAGCAGAAAGTATTACTGGAACTAAAATGAAGGAGGGATTTACACGTCAATTAAAGAGACACATAAGCTGGTGGAATAATTTCTGGAGCAAATCAAATATCTCTTTGCCTGATACCGTACTTGAAAAACAATGGTATCTTGAACAATATAAATTTGGAGCGGCCGCCAGAAAAGGAGCTCCCCCCATCTCACTACAAGCTGTATGGACTGCCGACAATGGAAAGTTACCACCGTGGAAAGGTGATTTTCACCATGACCTGAATACTCAGTTGAGTTATTGGCCTGCTTATTCAGGCAACCATCTCGACCTTGAAGAAGGTTTTATCGATTGGCTGTGGAAATATCGCAATACTTTTAAAAACTATACAAAAGAGTATTATGAAACCAATGGTTTAAATGTTCCGGGTGTTACAACACTCACTGGAGACCCTATGGGTGGTTGGATACAGTATTCTTTTGGTCCGACTGTAAGTGCTTGGCTGGCACATCATTTTTACTTGCACTGGAGATATAGTATGGACAGAACTTTTCTTAAAGAAAAAGCATACCCATGGATAAAAGATGTTGCTATTCATCTCGACGAAATATCAGTAACAGGAAAAGATGGGAAAAGAAAACTGCCAATTAGTTCAAGTCCGGAAATATTTGATAATTCTGCTAAAGCTTGGTTTATTAATACTACTAATTTTGATCTTACTTTAATAAGCTGGACATTCGAAAAAGCAGCTGAACTTGCCCTTGAACTTGGTTATACTGAGGAAGCATCAAAATGGAGTAAAATCCTGAATGAATGGCCCGGCCAGACAATTGATGAAGATTCCGGTTTAATGTTTGCCCCGGGATTTCCATATGAATCGTCGCACAGGCATTTTTCTCATTTAATGGCCTATCATCCATTTGGATTAATTGACTGGTCGAATGGTCCTGAAGATCAAAAAATAATAACAAATACAATAAACAGACTGGAAAAAATCGGAACAGACTGGTGGACTGGTTATTCATTCAGCTGGATGGGGAATTTATATGCAAGAGCTTTTAATGGGGATAAAGCTGCAGAAGTTCTAAAAACTTTTGCCACTTGTTTTTGTTTGCCAAATTCATTTCATGTAAACGGGGACCAGTCGGGTACAGGAAAATCAAAATTTACTTATCGTCCTTTTACACTTGAAGGTAATTTTGCATATGCAGCCGGTATCCAGGAAATGCTCATTCAAAGCCATACGGGAATAGTAAGAATATTCCCTGCGATACCGGAAAAATGGGAGAATGTATCTTTCAATAATCTCAGAACCGAAGGGGCATTTCTTGTTTCTGCTAAAAAAGAAAATGGAGAAGTTACTGAGCTTAAAGTGTATTCGGAAAAAGGAGGATTATTTAAAATAAGAATCCCCTTTTCCACTAATTTCACTAGTAATAGAGAAAATATTAAACCAGATGATATAGTTAAGGACGATATTATTGTATTTGAATTACCTGCAGGTGAAGAGGTTGTATTGAGAAGTGGGGTGTGAGATAGTGGGGTAATGAGGTAATGAGGTATGAGGTATGAGGTATGAGGTAAATAATAAATATATGAAACAAAGATTATTAATTGTCATGATAATAATGCTTGGAACAGCAACTGTTGCCCAGCAAATATCAGATATATATTTTAATCCGGAAATTAAAAACCCTGGATTTCCTGAAGGAAAGGGTCCGATTGTTTTTTTGGATGAGGGTCATAATAATTTTCATAAACTTGAAGGAAGATATAAACCTTTCGCTATCCTACTGCGTCGTGATGGATTTGTTTTAAAATCATCAACATCTGAAATAACATCCGAATTGCTTAAAAAGTGTTCCATTTTTATTATTTCTGATCCAATGTCTAAAAAGAAATAGACTGCATGGTTGGTAAAAAAAGATGGCAAGTTTCCAATGAATACCCCAGCAAAAGAAAATCCACAGTTTCTACTCAACATAATGCATTGGCTGGCTAAACTTTACTAATTACTTAACCAGAGTCCTTGTAATTTTAAAAACCAGATCGGCAGTTGGATCAGGGCATCTCACATATTCTGTTGTAATGCCATCGGGATCAATCACCTTTTCATAAGGTGAATTCTCATATTTCCAGGGAAGAGTGACTCCCATTTCCAGTATCCTGACAAATTCTACCAAGCTGGCTCTTGCCCAGGCACATATTTTCCCCCAATCCTGAGGGTAAGAAAACTTATCTCCCTTTTTATGGCACCATGTATCCTCTCTGGCCTCATAAACTTCAATTTCTATTTTATATCTCTTTCTTGCCTGTACAGTTTCCGGTGTTGAACCCATTACCACGGGAGCTGCCATTAAACCTGCCACACCGCATCCTGATTTACATAAGAATTCTCTTCGTTTCATAATCATAATTTTTTTATATTGTTATTTACCTCAAACCCCATTACCCCATTGACCCAGACCTCATACCCCATTAACCCACACCTCATACCACATCACCTCAATCAAGTATCAACTCCATCCAAGTATCAGTATTTCTTTTTTCTGAACCTGTGGGATAAGTAAAAGGGTTCTCATAATCAGGAGGCCCGGGAATTTCAAGCATGATTCTCCATTTATTTGTTTTAAATTTTGATTTCAATATCTGGAATTCAAAACCTTCAAATTTATACATCGATTGCATAAACGCCTCATTATCTGCAACCTTTACATTCTGAAGACTGTCTCTTTTATACTGATCCCATCGAATTTCATTCGCATACCAACCATTTGAATTCCCCCATCTGAATTGCTGGTTCTCCCAGTCTGAATCTGATTTTATCAGTATTTCCCCGATCTGGGCAGAAGCATGAAAATGATAAATCCTTTCCTTATCCGGTGATATATACAATTCTATTATTTGTGAGTAAAAAGGAATTATTTTAATTCCCAAAAAAACATGTCCCTGTTTTTTCTTCAAATACAATGTATAGTTATCAGACATTTGAATTTCTCTAGCATCATTCCATTCATTTTCTGAGAACAAACCATCAATAAGAACCGGAACTGCCGAAGCATTGGGAACTTTTATTAAATCTCCAGTATCCTGAATAATAGTAGATTGGCAGGCAAGCAGAAAAATAAATATAGAAAGAAAAAAAAGCCTTGAAGAAAACCAAATGTTGATATTTTCTTTGTAACGCATTTTCATAGTATTTAAGGTTAGTGAATATAAAAAATAAATCTGATTAAAATGAATATATAGTTTGGGGTACAATATAGTTCCGAATTTAATCAGTCAAACCGACCATTTTACTGTTGTTATTATTGAATTGACAAATGGTATTATTGAATTAATAATGGTCCTCCAAAAAAACCAACCCTACTACCCCATTAACTCATTACCGCATACCTCATTAACTCATTACCTCAGACCCCACTACCACATACCGCAATACCTCACATCTCCTATTAACTTTTATCTTTTATCTTTGCATCTATGGCGAATAAAAATGAAATAATAAAAAAGCTTCAAACTGCTGCCCGCCCTGACCAACTTGAAGGAATGGCCAGATTCGGAATTAGTATTAACAAAAGGTTGGGAGTATCGGTGCCCGAACTTAGAAAAATAGCTAAAGAATTCGGAAAAGATCATGAATTAGCTTTGCAATTATGGGAAACAGGAATTCCTGAAGCCAAAATAATAGCCATATTAATTGATGAGATTGATAAACTTACCAACAAACAAATGGAAGACTGGGTTCTTGAAATAGATTCATGGGATGTTTGTGACCAGCTTTGTAGTAATCTGTTTGAGAAAGCTCCAAATGTTATGGAGAAAATTTATGAATGGGCCGAACGTGAAGAGGAATATGTTAAAAGAGCAGCATTTGTAATTATTGCTTGTATGGCAGTGCATAACAAAAAAGCAGATGATAAAATCTTTATCGATTTCTTTCCTTTACTATTAAAAGGATCTGTTGATGAACGCAATTTTGTAAAAAAAGCGGTAAACTGGGCTATCAGGAGTATTGGCAAGAAGAACCTGAATTTAAATAAGCTGGCCCTTAAACTTTCAGAGGAAATTAAACAAATTGATACAAAAGCTGCACGATGGATAGCAAAGGATGCAATACGAGAGTTGGAAAGTGAGGCTGTTCAGAAGCGTTTAGCAAAGAATAAATAATTCAGACCAGGGGTTTTATTGCCTGATTTTCAACTTGTTTGAAATACTAACAATAAAAATATTATTAAAAAAATAAAGGAATGAAATTTTACAAATCTATTACTATTCTTATGGCATGTTTAATTCTTCTTTCATGTAATAAGAAAAATGAATATAAAGTTTTTATATTCTCAGGCCAATCGAATATGGTGGGTATAGGCCAGGCAAATGAACTAAATGACACATTATCAAAACTTCCTGAAAACTTATTGTATTATCGTCAATGTAATCCTGAAAAAGCACAGAAATTGACAAGTTTTACTGATGGAATACAAACATTCGGGCCTGAGGTTTCTTTTTCAAATAAAATAAAAAATACTTTTCCAAACGACAGCATTATAATAATCAAATGTGCATTGGGAGGTACTTCTTTATATAATGGTTTTTACCCCAAAGGTTCAAATGAAGAACGAGCTTCAACAGTAATAGCTGGTAAAGACAGATATAACTGGTATTCAAAGTTAATTTCTATTGTTAAAGAGGCAACAAAAGGACGAAAATGCAGCTTCGAAGGTATATTCTGGATGCAGGGTGAACGTGACTGTCGTTTTGAAAAAGCAGCAACAGAATATGCAGAGAATTTAAAATTTCTTGCAGATACTCTAAGGTCAGATCTTAACTCACCAAACTTATTATTTGTCTCAGGGCGAGTCAATCCACCTAAAGATGAACGATATATTTATCAGGATCTGGTGCGAAAAGCTCATGAAAATCTTGAGCAGAATTCTCCCCCCGCAACCTGGATCGATTGTGATAAGCTGGGAAAACGAGCAGACAACCTTCACTATAATACTATAGGCCAATTAAAACTGGGTGAGCTTTTTGCAGAAAAATATTTTGAGAACAGATCACACTAAAATTTGCCTTTTACCTTTTGACTTTTGACTTTTTACTTTTTACTTTTTACTTTTGAATTTTTACTTTTGACCTTTGACTTTTTACCTTTGACTTTTTACTTTTGACTTTTTACTTTTGAATTTTGACTTTTGAATTTTGACTTTTGAATTTTGACTTTTGAATTTTTACACCATGCTGAACAGAGAAGAAATTAAAAGATATAACAGGCATATTATACTTGCGGAGGTCGGACCGGAAGGACAGGAAAAACTTAAAGCTGCGAATGTTCTTGTGATAGGTGCCGGAGGACTTGGTTGTCCCGTTCTACAGTATTTAACTGCCGCGGGAGTAGGATGTATAGGCATTGTTGATGATGATAAGGTTAGTGAAAGCAATTTACAGCGACAGATACTTTTTAACCACGATGATATCGGCAAATCAAAAGCTATTACCGCAACTAAAAAACTTAAAAAGCAAAATCCATTTATAAAGTTTAATATTTATAATGAGAGACTTACTAAAGAAAATGCTATAAGTATTATTTCTGAGTATGATATTATTGTTGACGGATCCGACAATATTCCAACAAGACTGCTTGTTAACGACAGTTGTGTGATTCTTAACAAACCTCTTGTTTACGGAGCAATATATAAATTCAGCGGACAAGCTTCAGTATTTAATTATAATAAGGGGCCAACATACAGATGTCTTTTTCCTGAGATGCCTGCTGAACAGGAAATCCCTGATTGCTCGACAATAGGGGTTATAGGTGTAATTCCGGGAATTATAGGAAGTATTCAGGCCATAGAAACAATCAAAATAATTCTTGAAAAAGGAGATGTTCTTTCAGGTAGATTATTTCAAATTGATACACTTAATTTTAATATTGATCTGATAAATCTGGAACGTGATGAAAAAGCTGCAGATATTAAAGAACTTGGCGATTATGGTGATCCTTATTGTTCAGTAGATGAAAATATTGAAATAAATAATATAACAGCTAAAGAGCTGAAGAATCTTATAGATAAAAAAGAGGACATTGAAATAATAGACGTCCGTCAAAAAAGCCTTTTTGAGAATTATAATATTGGTGGGAAAAATATAGAGATGGAAAAACTACTTTTCGAAGTTGATTTAATACCTAAGAATAAGAAAGTTGTTATATTATGTGAAATTGGTGAAAAAAGTCTGGCATTAACTGAATATTTCCAGATTAAAAAAAATCTCGACAATGTTTTTAACCTGAAAGAAGGCATACAGGCCTGGATTGATCAGGGCTATAAATTGCAAAGAGCAGATAATTAAAATTCTATATTGTAATTATGTCAAAATTCTATTCTACAATAGCAGATAATTATGATTATATTTTTCCTCTTAATAAAAACCAGGTTGAATTTATTATTGAGGAAACTAATAAACCATATAATAATAAACATGTACTTGAAGTAGGATGCGGAACAGGGAGTCTTCCTTTTGGATTATCCGATTACAAACTTAATATTACAGGTATTGATTTTGATTCCGAAATGATTCATAAGGCAAAAGAAAAATGCAAATCAAAATCCAATATATCAATCGACTTTCTCGACATGAGGAAGCTCACTGAAAAATTTCAGCCAGATTCTTTTGATACTGTTATTTGTTTTGGGAATACACTGGTTCACCTTACCAATCCTGAAGATATTTGCTCTTTTATCAATCAGGCATCAAAAATACTTACAAAGAATGGTATTTTATTAATGCAGATAATTAATTATGACAGGATACTGGATCTGGATATTGAGGGATTGCCTACAATTGAAAATGACAAAATAAAATTCCAAAGATTATATAATTTAGATTCCTTAACAGGACTAATTCGATTTTCTACCATACTGACTATTAAATCATTAAACAAAACAATCAATAATGATGTAATGTTATATCCCTTAAGAAAAGATGAATTAAACGCTTATTTAATAAAAGCAGGGTTTAAAGAAATTCATTATTATAGCGATTTTAAAAAGTCTGATTATGACAATAATAGTATACCTCTGATCTTATCTGCAAGGCTCTGAACCTGTTGGCCGTATTCGGGCGGCCTATTTATTTATTTTTCAACAAGACTTTTCCATTATACCGGTCAATAAATTCACCATCCTTAACACTAAGTTTTCCATTCACAATTACATATTCAACCCCTTCAGCATAATGATTTGGGTCAAGGAAAGTAGCTCTGTCATAAACTTTATCGTAGTCAAATATCACAATATCTGCATAATATCCTTCCATAATAAATCCCCTTTCTTTAATACTAAGTGTTTGGGCTGGTAATCCTGACATTCTCCTTATGGCCTCCTCAATAGAAAGAACACCTTCTTCCCGCACATATTTTCTTAACACACGTGCATTAGATCCATAATTTCTTGGATGTACTCCTTTTGCCCCAAAGTTTATTGCACTTCCATCTGAAGAAACCATAATCCATGGCTGCTGTAACTGCAAAAAAAGATTTTCCTCATTCATTGTACTCAATGAAATAATCACATCCTCACCAGCTTCAATTATCAGGTCTGCCGCAACATCAAATTCCGATTTTCCGCTTTCTTTAGCCAGGTCACAAAACATTTTATTGGTTAGTTCCGGGTGTCCGGGAACCTTTATTATAGAAAAAAAGTTCCATCCACCTTTTGCCACCCAATTTACCTGTCCGGGAATTCCGGTTTCAGTCAGATATTTTATTGCTTTCCGTTCTATAGGATTTGACAAAAGCTTCTGAATTTCTTCTATTCCGTTATAATCTTTAGGATATAATAAAACAGAATAAAGAGCTGTTGTTGCAGATTTATCATAAGGATACATATCAGCTGTTACCTTCAAACCATTTTTTCTGGCAGTGTTTACCATTTCAATAACTTTTTTCATGAAAGGCCAGTTTGATTTTCCATTAGCTTTCAGGTGAGAAATATTTACATTTATTCCACTTACTTTTCCAATTTTAATTGCCTCATTCACAGCTTCAATCAAATCTTCCTCTTCACTGCGCATATGAGTACTGTATATCCCATCGTATGGCACTGCAACTTTAGATATTTCTGTAATCTCTTCTGTTGAAGCATATTTTCCCGGCACATATTGCAATCCGGTTGATAATCCCCAACTTCCTTCTTCCATTGCCCCCTTCATGATTTCTTTCATTGCCAGGATTTCTTTCTGGTCGGGCTTACTGTTTTTTTTGCCCATTACTTTGGTTCTTATTAATCCGAAACCTGTTAAGGGAATTACATTTGTACCAATACCTGAATTATCCAGCATCTCACGAAACTTTGTAATTTCATATGTCCCATAACCACAATTCCCTGTTACAACTGATGTGACTCCCTGGATTAAATAATTCAGATTGGCTCTTGTTTCTTTCTGATCAATCCCCCAGTCACAATGTGTATGAATATCAATAAAACCTGGTGAAACAATCAAATTTGCTGCATCAATAATTGTATCAGCTTTATATCCTTTGAGGTCACCTATTTTTAGAATTTTCTCAGCTTTTATTCCTATATCAGCTTTTATCGCCGGACTGCCAGATCCATCAAAAATTTTTCCATTCATTATAAGAATATCAAATTGTATATTTTTTTCATTCTGACATGATAATAATAAAACAATTAATGCCAGCATAACTGTATTAACTACGATTCTCATTGTCAGTTTTGAAAATTTCTGGAATCTCATAATTATCAAATTATATTTTATTGAATCATTTCTTGTATCCGGTGCTAACACCCACTTAAGCGCTCAACTTCTGCCTCTTAACCACTTAACCACTCAACCACTTAACCATTATCAATTTTCAATTATCAATTACCAGTGGTGCACTAATAATATTATTAACCTGTTTTGTTGAAAAAGAATAAGATCCCGATCCGATCCTGAGTAATACCCTGTTACCCTTCTGGCTATCATATTTTATCATATCAGAACCCTCTAATTCCTTATCATTTTCAAATATATCAGCAATATTATCTGCAGGAAAATATACTGTTGCTGTTGTATTTGCTGGTATGCTAATATCCCAGACAAATAGTTCACCATCTAATGTCCAGTTGCTTGTAATTTTTCCATAAGGTGATTTATAGCTGCAATTCACATAGCTTAAATCATCAAATAATAGCGGCTTCATAATTATATGTTTGAATCCGGTATTCGAAGTATCGGCTTTTATTCCGGCCATATATTCATATAACCATATTACAAGATCACCAACCAGCATAACATGATTGCCAGAATTCATTCCAGGATTGCCAGTATCACCATTCCAGAGTTCCCAAATTGTTGTTGCACCTTTTTTTACCATATAACCCCAGCCGGGATAATCTTCCTGGTTGAGTATTGTATAGGCCAGATCTGGTCGGCCATTATCTGAAAGCACTCGCATAAGCCATTGACATCCTATTAATCCGGTTCCAATATGCCCTTTTGTTTCATTTATTATCTTTTTGATAAGATTATCAAAAACAATCTTTTTATACTCCTCTGGCACCAATCCGAAAGCCAGTGGTAAAACACTTGAGGTTTGAGAACCATTATCATAAATACCCTTATCGATATTTAAAAATTCTCTATTAAATGCTTCTTTCATATTTTGTGATAATTCAGCAAACATTTCTTCATCATTTTTTTCATCAAGCATTCCTGCATATTTTTCCATCAGGGTTAACATGTATTGAAAATATGCTGTCCCAAGAAGCACACCGGATGTTTTCCTTGCCGGGTCCCTGGAATGAATAAGTTCCGGTGATTCAGGAGGCACACACCAGTCACCATAACTGTCTCTTGGCATTAATCCATTATCAATATATCCAAGCATATGTTCGATCCATTGTTTCATATCATCGTAATGTTGGCTGATATTGTATTTATTACCATATTGAAGTTCCATTATTTGTGGAATTATTGTATATGCTCCTGCCCATGTAACATTATCATTATAAAATGCCCAGTATGAGGGTGCTACATCAGCAATACTTCCTGATTCAAGTTGTGCATCCTGAATATCTTTCAGCCACTTGCTATATAAATTGTTTATATCAAAGATGAAACTTTCACCCATAGATTCAATCGCCCTGTCGCCAAGCCAGCCAAGCCTCTCATCTCTTTGCGGACAATCAGTTGGAATGCTCCGGTAATTTCCTCTGATGCCCCAGACAATATTTTTATATATGGAGTTAATTAGTTCATTGGAACAGGAAAAATATCCTGTTTGTTCAACATCATCGTGAACAACTTTGCCAAGAATAGTATTCAAATCAGGTTCACCGGGATAACCGATAATCTCAACAAATCGAAAACCATGATATGTAAAGCGAGGCTCCCAGACCTCTTCACCTTCACCTTTAAGAGTGTAAATATCTGTTACATTACAGCTCCTTAAATTATCCAGAAACAACATCCCGTTATCTTTAAGAGTTTCTGCAAAGCGCATTTTTACTTCAGTTCCTTTCTCACCTTTTACTCTTAGTTCAACCCATCCTACCATATTTTGACCCATATCAAAAATATACATACCTGGTTTCGGATTTTCAACAGCAACAGGTTTAATTTCTTCAGTAATCCTTATCGGCGGGTTCATTTGAGATTCCAGCCTTTCACCGGGGGGATCAACTGATTCAACAGTTATCCATTCTTTATCATCATAAGCCGGCAAACTCCATTCTCCCAATTCCTTTCTTGCATCATATTCCTCCCCATCAAATTCATTATTTGCAATTATTGGCCCTTCTGCAGTTATTTTCCAGCTCCCATCACTAATAATAAGGTCATCTGTTCCGTCTGCATATTCAATATTTATCTGCAAGAGTAATTTTGGATAACCATATGTTTTCATTACAACAGGAGAAGTTTTCCTCGGAGCAAAATATCTTCCGTTTCCAAGTATGGTTCCAATAACATTTTCTCCTTGTTTAAGATTTTTTGTAACATCATAACTAACATAAAAGGCTCGTTTATTATATTCAGTTAATCCGGGCGAAAGAACATGATCGCCGATTTTCTCACCATTAATGTACAATTCAGACAATCCCAGACCACAAACATAGCTTATAGCTCTTTTAACTTTTCTTTCAATATGGAAGTTTTTACGCAGATATCTTGCCGACAGTCGCCGTTTATCAATTTCAGAATTATCCATGCCAACATCCTTATCCAGGCCTATCCATTTTGCTTTCCAGTCGGCCGGATCAATTAACCCCATGGTCCATTCACTAGTTTTGCTCCACTTCGATTCATTGCCATCAATATCCCAAAGCTTTAGCTTCCAGAAATATCTTTGATTTGATTTAAGGATCACACCATTATAAAGATTATTAATTGAGGAAGATGAATTGATCTTTCCTGAATCCCAGATATCTCCAATATCAGATTTTAGATCCTCTAACGAACTGGCTACAATTATCCTGTAAGCAGTTTGTTTTTGACCAAAAGCCTTTGATTCCGATTTCCAGCTCAGGCATGGTTTAATTTTATCAACTCCAAGCGGATCAATCAGGTTTTCACAAAGCAAATCAACCGGGTGAAGCACATCAAACTTGCCAGGGTCAGTGCATGCCTGACAAAAAACCAGTGTGATTAATACGATAATACTAGTAGATTTGACAATCCTTGATAATTTCCTCATGGTAATAATAGTTATAATATTAATACAGAAGCAGAATAATTATCTAAGATAAAAAATTTATGGAGATAATGTAACTCCCTCAAAATAATTGCATCTTCATTACAGTGAACGCAGTGAACGAATTACGCGACCGCAGGGAGTAAATTACCATGAATTACGGTTGAGCCGAAGGTGAAACCAAATTACACGAGTGTTACGAGCAAATTACGGTTGAGCCGAAGGTGAAACCAAATTACACGAGTGTTAACGAGCAAATTACGGTTGAGCCAAAGGCGAAACTAAATTACACGAGTGTTAACGAGCAAATTACGGTTGAGCCAAAGGCGAAACTAAATTACACGAACACAGTGAGTGAATAACTGTGAGCGACAGCGAACCAATTACTCGTATTTTAATGAATCTATAGGATTTTTCCTGGCAATTTTTAATGTATAATAACTGGATATAATAAAAGCAATCAGCAAAGCTGCCAAAGTAGTGGCAACAAAAATCAAAGGATTTATTTTCTGCTGAAATGCAAAATTCCCAAGCCACTTATTAAAGAAAAAGTATATAATTGGGATTGAAATAATCGATGATAAAGTCACCAGCACAATAATATTTTTTGATAAAATAAAAATTATATCAAAGATTCTGGCACCATGAGCTTTTCTGATAGCCGTTTCTTTGGTGCGTTTTTCGGTTATATATGATGTTAATCCTAATAATCCAAGACAAGAAATTAAAATACAGAAATAGGAAAATATACTGTATAATTTTTTTTGTCTTTCATCAGCAGTATAAAAAGTGTCGAGGCGGTCTTCAAGAAATTCATATTCAAAAGGAAAATCAGGAGCAACTTCTTCCCAATTCTGACGAATTAGGTCAATTGATTCCTGTTTGAAATTATTATTTAGCCTTACACTTAGTATTGAAGGGGAAACATTTGTCATATTAACAAAGAGGGGTTGAATATCTCTATGAAGAGAAGCAAAGTGGAAATCTCTTACCACGCCTATTACTTCACCTGAGAATCCTCTGGATCTCATTACCTTACCAATAGGATTATCCCATTTCAAAAAATTAACAAGTGCTTCATTAACAATAATCGAATTTGCCTCAGATGCCCTGTTTATATCAAAACCTCTTCCATTGACGAGCTCTATACCCATCGTTTTAAAATATTCAGGACCAAGACTCATGAACCTGAAGGCATGAAGCTGAAAATCACCATCTTGTGATTCCCATTCAAATGCATAACCAGTAATACCAAGACTAGGGATAGCCTCTGATACTGCCGCAGATTCTATCTTATCGTATTCCATAAGTTTATCTCTGAGGATAGGAAGCTTACGTCGGAGTGTATCGTCTTGTACCGTTATAATAACAACATCTTTTTTATTAAATCCCAAATCTGCATCCATAACATAGTTTATCTGCATTTTCATAAGAAGTATCATTGTAATTACTCCAATCGAAACAATACACTGGATACTAAATAAAATAGATCTTAAAGCGGTTCCTCCGGAGAATTTTCCAATTTTTTCTCTGAATGCAGATATCGGCTTTACCCTGGCCATGTAAATAGAAGGATAAAGTCCGGATAATAATCCAACCAACAAAGTCAGGCTGATTGAACAAAAAAGTATTAATTTATTGCTGAAAAAATTTAGCTCAAGATTTTTACTGATTAACTCATTAAAGGAGGTGAATCCCAGAATAAATTCAGTTATTCCAAGAGCTATAATAAGTGCCAGAAAAGATATAATTACTGATTCTCCAAGAAATTGTATTATTAAATATTTCTTTCCAGAACCTATGACCTTTCTGATGCCTACTTCTCTAACCCGATTTGACATTCTTGAAGTAGCCAAGTTTATATAATTAATACATGCAAGCAGTAGTACAAAGAAACCAACAGATGCAAAACCAATAAGAGCTTTTTTGTTCCTGCTTGAAAATTCTGGAAATAATTTTGAATTTAGATATATATCCTTTATAGATTCTAACTGAATAGTATATTCTATCCTGTTATCAGCCAAATATTTTTGATAAAATGGTGTGAGTTTCTTATAAAACTCCTCAGGATTTATTTCATTTCTAAAAAGAAAATATATATTATCGCTCATTCCTGAACCCATTCGTACGTTAGTCATGAGTGTTTCCTGATCAATTCCTCTCTGAAGTGTTGAATATGACAACAAAGCATCAAAACTGATAAATGTATTCTCCGGCTGATCCTTAACAACAGCAGTAACTGTAAAAAGTCCCTGATTCTCAATTTCAATAACTTCACCAACAGGATTTGTTTGTCCAAATATTTTTTTGGAGACAGATTCTGTAAGAACGATAGTATTAAAATTCTTGAGGCAAGTTTTCGGATCTCCATAGATAAAATCGAATGTGAAAATTTTTGTTATACTTGAGTCTGCCCAAACAAAGTTATTCTCATAAAATTCCTTCTCTTCGAATTTAATCAGGCTCTGTCTCATATTCCTGAATCTGGTAAATGCCTCGATTTCTGGATATTCTTTAATCATCCGTGGACCCACTATCGGGTTAGCAGAAGTCTGAGTAGAGGTATTCCCCCCAATAGTCATTTCCACAGCATAGGCATATATTCTTCTATAGTTTTCGTGATGCCTGTCATAAGATATTTCATTCTGTACATACAACAAAATAATAATACTACAAGCCAGGCCTGATGCAAGTCCTATAATATTGATAATTGAATGAAATTTATCTTTAATTCCAATTCTGAAAGCAAATTTTATAAAACTTCTTAGCATGATTTTAGTCTTTATTAATAAATTCTATTTAATATAAATTTGCAAATAGCATACCATGAGTTTTAATCTTTTGATCTACTTATCATTACATGTATAACATATATATATATCAATAATTTTTGTTCGTTTTTAGTACAATTTTTGTCTGTTTTTAGTACAACTTTCAGATATTTATATTACAATTAAAATTTTAATGTAAACACTGTAGTAACATTAGGAACAGAATGCACAGAAATTGTTCCTCCATGAAGAGTCATTATTTGCCGTGTAAGGCTTAGGCCAATTCCGGAACCATTTTCTTTGGTGGTATAAAAAGGAATGAAAATATCATTAATAATATCTTCCGGTATTCCGGGGCCATTATCAACTATATGTATCAATATATTTTTGTTTTTGTCTTCTTCTGCTTTCAGGTGAATTAGGTTAGATGTATTTTCTTCAAAAGCCTCAGCTGAATTTTTAATAAGATTAATAATAATTTGTTCAATAAGGTTTTTATCGGCCTCAAGGACTACATTTTCGGGCTTAAGGTCAAATTGAATAATAATTTTTTTGTATAGAATTTCTTTCTGCATTAATAATCTTATGTCATGAAAAAGATCTTTAAGTTTGATTATTTCCATTTTGGGTTTTGGAATTCTGGTAAGTTTTCTGTATTCTCCTACAAATTCAATTAATCCTTTACTTCTTTCTTCAACAAGATTAATATTGGATAATGCATTATTAAGAGTCTCCTGAGTTAGGGAATCAATTTGTAATACCTGTCCGTTATTACTAATTGATCGTTTTACAGCAGTTATTAGTGTATTAATAGGAGTAAGTGAATTACTTATTTCGTGTGTAAGTACACGAATAAGTCTTTGCCATGAATCAAGTTCTTTATTTTCAAGTTCAACTTTTATATTTTGAAAAGAAAGTAGATTAATTGTTTTACTATCGTCAATTATTTTTGATAATCTGATATTTAGTTGGACTACTTCATTATTAATATTTAAACGTATAATTTCTGGTTTACCAGGAGAAAGAGATTTAATTTTTTCTGATAAACCTTCTTCAACAATTTCCAGACCATCAATATTATTAATTTGACCGCAATTAAATATATTCTTTGCGGTTTCATTATATAAATCTATAATTCCATTTTCATTATATGAAATAATCCCTGAACTTACATTTTTCACTATAGTGTTAAGAAATTGTTCTTTTTTTTCTCTTTCTACTCTAATTTCAACAATTTCTGAGCTTATTTTCGCAAAACTATCTATCAATCCTGAAAAATCTTTTTCTATTCTTTTCCTGGAATATCCAGTAATAGATTCACCTTCACGAAAATATAATAAAAACCTGGATATATCCCGGTTTACTCTATCCACATAATAAATAAGCCAATATGTTTGAATAGAAATCAGAAAACCGGCAAATATAGTTGAATACATTCTGGATGTTCTGGGTAATAGCCAGAAAAAAACAAAACAAGTCAGAGCTATCAGAATTATTCTGACTATAATAATTACATAAAATCTATTTATTTTAACCATAATAATGAAAGTTATTGTTATTTATAACTTGTATTTTTTAATCTTTGAATATAAGGTGGTTCTTGTAACACCAAGTTCTTTGGCAATCCTGCTGATATTACCCTTATGTTTTTCAATGGCAGAATTGATTAATATTTTTTCCATTTCATTAATACTCAGATTGGCATCAAAATTAAGTTCTTTATTATTTTGGTTTTCAAAAACAAAATCTGAGCCGGTGAGTATATCAGATTCACTCAGAATAACCGCTTTTTCCATCATATGTTTTAATTCGCGGATATTTCCCGGCCAATGATAATTTTTAAGTTTTTCAATAGCTTTTGAATTAATTCTTAGAAATGGTTTCTTGTATTTCCGCGAATGTATATTAAGAAAATGCTCGGTTAATGGAAGAATGTCATCGCTTCTGTTTCTTAAGGCCGGGATCTGAATTTTGATAGTATTAATCCTGTATAAAAGATCTTCCCTGAAAAGATTGTTTTTAACCATTTCAACAAGATTCATATTTGTTGCACAGATTAATCTAATATCTATCCCTACAGGAATATTAGATCCTAATTTAAATAATTCTCGATTTTCCAGAACAGCAAGGAGTTTTGTTTGTAAGGACAAAGGGACATTACCAATCTCATCTAAAAACAGTGTGCCTCCTGATGCTGTTTCAAATCGTCCAATTCTGTCTTCCCTCGCATCCGTAAAAGAACCTTTTATATGTCCAAACAACTCACTTTCAAACAAAGTTTCACTTAAGGCAGCCATATCTACACCAATAAATACTTCGGATGATCTACCTGATTGTCTGTGAATTTCCCTGGCAATTAGCTCCTTGCCTGTTCCATTTTCTCCCTGGATAAATATATTGGCATCTGTTTTGGAAATTTTCTCAATAGTTTTAAAAACTTCTCTTATCGCAGAAGATTCCCCAACAATTGTTTGATATGGCCGGTTAATATCTTCACTCAGATGTTTTTGTTTGGATTTTAATTTATTCACCTCTATTCGTGATTGCCGGAGTTTAAATGAAGCATTAATGGTTGAAAGAAGCTTTTCGCTGTCCCATGGTTTCAAAATAAAATCAGTTGCACCTTTTTTAATGGCCTTTACTGCCAGTTCAACATCCCCATATGCTGTTATCAATATTACAACAGCATTCGGATCTCTTTCAATTATTTCTTTCAACCAATATAAACCTTCATTCCCGGATTGTATTCCAGACTTAAAATTCATATCCAGTAAAATCACATCATTTGTGCGACTTTCAACCAATTCGTGTATTAAATTAGGATTTTTCACAGTAGTAACTTCCGAAAATTCAGGTGTTAATAATGCCTTTAACGATTGAAGGATATGATCATTATCATCAACAATAAGTATTTTCCCTTTTTTTGTTGTCATAATTTTTACTGAAATTTGTTTTAATTATTTGTTATTCCCAAAAATAATACATTGCTTAATAATTAAACAACTAGTGATCATTTTTTAAACACTTTATTTTGATTTCATTTGTAATAGATTGATTTATTGCGTGTTTCAAAATTGGCATAATCCTTGTCAAATAGATGAAAAAAATATTATGATTAAAAGATTGATAAAAGTTGGTCTAAGACTAATATTTAGAAAAAGAGGATTTTATTTGATTAATGTAATAGGATTGTCGATTGGGATAAGCCTTTTTCTGGCTATTGCACTATATATACAGAACGAACTTAGTTTCGAAAAAATGCATAAAAACCTTGACCGAATATACCGGGTTGAGCAAAACAGGAAATCTGGTGATGGTTTTCAGAATATGGCCACTGCACCTCCGCCATTAACGCAGGCACTTTTATCAGATTTTCCTGAGATAGAAGAATGTACAAGGTTCACTTATGGTGGTGGTACCGTAACTCTTGAAAACGAGGATAAATTTAATTTTAATGATATTCTTTTCGTTGATACTTCATTTTTTAAAATGTTTTCTTTCCCGCTGATCAGAGGTGAAAGGCTTGGTGGATTTGAAAAACCATTTACCGTTGTTCTGTCAGAAAAAACAGCAAAAACTATGTTCGGTGATAAAGATCCTATTGGCAAAACTATTAATATTTTTAATGATTTTGATGCTGAAGTAACAGCAGTTGCGAAAGATATTACACAAAATACGCATTTATACTTTGATATTCTTATATCATTCACAACACTAAAAGAGGTAAATGGTGAAGAAAATGTAAACAGGGACTGGTGGAGTAACTGGTCATCTCATTTTCTGATGCTTGAGAACAATACGAGCTGGGAAAATCTTAACAGGGATCTGAAAAGCTATCTGAAAAAATACCAGGGAGAAAATAGTGAAAATGAGCTCTATCTACAGACATTATCCAGAATACATTTACACTCGACAGCAGAATATAATTTCAGAACTATTGGCGATATTAACAATATATATATTTATACTGCAATAGGAATTTTTATTTTGATTATTGCATGTATAAATTTCATGAATCTTACAACAGCATGGTCAGCTAAAAGGTCAAGGGAAGTAGGTATCAGAAAGGTTTCAGGTGCTTCAAGATATTCACTAATATTTCATTTTCTGGGTGAAAGCTTTATAACTACTTTAATCTCAATGTTCTTCGCTATTATTTTACTTGAAAGCTTTCTTCCAACATTTAATTCTTTTGTCGGATGCGAACTCGATATCGAATATTTTTCGAACTGGATATTTTCTTTTGGTTTGTTAGCACTTTGTGTCCTGGTTGGGTTTTTATCAGGATTTTATCCGGCTCTTGTTTTGTCAGCCTTTAAACCGGTTAAAATACTCAAATCTGCAATACCTACAGGAGGTAAGAGTCCTTATCTTAGAAGAATACTTGTAATATTTCAGTTTATTATTTCAATTGTTCTAATTTCATCCACAATTCTGATAATAAAACAAATAGACTATCTAAAAAACAAAGAACTTGGATATGATAAAGAAAATATAGTGTTGCTTTCTATATCAAATGATAATAAAAGTAAAGTGAATATATTCAGAGAGGATCTTTTACAAAATTCTGAAATCATAAATATCGGAACTTCTGATTATACACCAATGAATTCAAACAACTGGACACAATTTGGCTGGGAGGGTGCCCAGGATGGCGATAATATTAAAATGAACATCAATTATATTGATCATAATTTTCTTCAAACATATGACATACAAATTGCAGAAGGTAAGTATTTTACTGAAGGAATGAGTGACCAGGAACAAATGTACGTTGTTATTAATGAAACAGCGCTCAATGATATGGGAATTGAAGGGGAGGTTATTGATAAAAGAATTGGCTGGGGTGTTGATTACAGAAACCGTGATCAGAAAGTTGCCAGAATTGCCGGAATAGTAAAAGATTTCCACTTTCTTCCAAAACAGTTTCCTATTTCTCCTCTGATAATGCCTCTGATAAGTGATGAATCTTCAGGAAGGAGGCTGTCTATCAAAATAGATCCAAAACAGAAAAAAAAGGCCTTATTATTGATTGAAGAAAAATACAGGGAGCTATTTCCTGAAAATATTTGGAATCCCCGATTTACTGAAGATATTATGAATAACCTTTACAGGGAAGAAACCAAGATGGTTAAACTCGTATTATTCTTTGCGATTCTGGCAATTTTGATAGCATGCCTGGGTTTGTTTGGATTAATTTCTTTCATATCTTCTCAGAAGACTAAGGAAATTGGCATCAGAAAAATTTTAGGATCTCCAATCAGCAGCATTCTTTATAAGTTGTCAGGTGAATTTTTTATACTACTGTTAATTGCAAATGTTATTGCTATTCCCTTAACCATTTGGCAGATAAATATCTGGTTGCAGAACTTCCAGTATAAAATAAAAATTGAACCGGATGTTTTCATAATAGGAGCTTTGATTTCATTAATTATTACAGGAATAACAATCAGTTACAGGGTTATTAAATCTGCAAACCAGAACCCAACACTTAGTTTGCGTTATGAATAATACTTTTATCTAACTTCCTTATTCACCAAACCACTATTTGGACTTTTCTTATTATTTGTATAATATTACTATGAAAATTAGACATCTTAATGAGATATCTTTCGTTCTCAAATCCTGTCGATTATGAAAATAATTATCTTCATATTATTAATACTCACAAACACATAACTTTTTGTAAACATTTAGAAAATAGCTATGAATAAAAAATATTTTTTACCTGGAGCTGTTGGAATTGCAGGAGCACTCGCTCTTCAATCTATTCCCGGATGTCAACCGGCACAAGATGAATCCAGACCAAATATTGTTCTGATATTTATGGATGATATGGGATATGGTGATATTGGCAATACTGGTGCTCTGGAGTATAATACACCCAACTTAGATAATCTTGCCACAGAAGGAATGCGATTTACAAATTTCCTGGCAGCACAGGCAGTATGCTCTGCTTCAAGAGCTGCTTTACTAACAGGTTGTTATCCGAACCGCATAGGTATAGCAGGTGCATTGGGACCAAAAGCAAAAAACGGTATAAACAGTGAAGAAACAACCATTGCCGAAATGTTAAAATCTCAAGGATATGCAACCGGAATATTCGGAAAATGGCATCTCGGACATCATAAGAAATTTTTACCTCTCCAACACGGATTTGATGAATATCTTGGAATACCGTACTCTAATGATATGTGGCCTATAGATTACGATGGTCTGCCAATAGGGTCAAATTCTACTACTCCTCATAAAGGCAATCATCCGGCACTTCCATTAATAGATGGAAATGAAAAAATTACTGAGATACAGACTCTTGACGATCAGGCAACACTAACAACAAGATATACTGAAAGAGCTGTAAGTTTTATTAAAAAGCATAAAGATGAACCCTTCTTTTTATATATTCCTCATTCGATGGTTCATGTTCCCCTTGGAGTATCTGAAAAATTTAAAGGAAAAAGCGAGCATGGTTTATTCGGTGATGTTATGATGGAAATTGACTGGTCGGTAGGCCAGGTACTTCAAGCACTTGAGGATTATAATCTTGATGATAATACAATTGTAATATTTACCAGCGATAATGGCCCCTGGTTGAATTATGGTAATCATGCCGGGTCTACCGGAGGACTCAGGGAAGGAAAAGGAACAAGTTTTGAGGGCGGACAAAGAGAACCATGTATTATGCGCTGGCCTGGCAAAATTCCTGAAGGTGAAATTTGCAATCAGCTTTCTTCAACAATAGATATTTTACCTACTCTTGCTGAAATTAGCGGAGCTTCTTTACCTGAGAATAAAATTGATGGTGTAAATATCCTGCCATTATTATTAGGAAAAAAAGATATAAAACCAAGAAAGAACTTTTTGTATTATTACTGGCCAAATAATCTTGAAGCAGTAAGAATTGATAACTGGAAACTGGTACTGCCACACCCTCATCGTTCATACATTGGTGTACTTCCCGGCAATGACGGATGGCCAGGACCATATGCCAGAGACACTGCAGAACTTGCATTATATAATCTAAAAAGAGATCCCGGAGAAAGATTTGATGTAAAAAAATTATATCCGGAGATGGTAGAAAAATTGCAAAAACTAGCTGATAATGCCAGAGAGGATCTGGGCGACAAATTATACAATATAGAAGGTAAGAATGTAAGAAAATCAGGCCAAATAATTGAATAACTATATTATTAATGACAACAGATAAAACTGATTTTGAGGCCCAGCTTGTTGACAGTTCAAGAATTGTAGCTGATATAGTTACAGAAAATGTGGGTAATAATCCTGATAATTACAAAGCTGTAATTGATCTTGCATTTTCCGGTAAAGAAAAAATTTCAAGACGAGCCGGGAAAATTATTTATCTGGTTGCCGAACAATATCCTGAGCTTGCCATTCCTCATATACCTTTCTTTCTTAAAAAGTTAAGAGAAATTCAGAATGAAAGTATTATTAGCAGTATATTAAAAACTTTCGCCGACAGTATACTCCCCGACAATGATATAGATATGAGTAAGCTCCTGAATATTTGTTTTGATTATATTACAGGAAGCTGGAAATCAGCAGGAGTAAAGGTTTTCTGTTTGGATATACTGTTTAAGATTTGCCAGATTGAACCTGATCTTAAAAATGAAGTAATATCTATTATTGAAGACCAGATACCAAAAAGCAGTAGTGCTTTTCAGGCAAGATCAATAAGATATTTGAAGAAACTTGGAGCTTGATTACCACATTAACTTATTAACTCACATCACGTTAACTCACTATCTCACACCAATTTTAAAACTTTACCTCCAGACTTAAAAAGGCATTGTACATTATAGAAGATCCATCAGATGCCGGATTCCATGCTTGAAAGTTAGGTGAAATTTTAACTCCTTTAATGGCAGCATATTCCAATCCCAGAATAAATAATTCGCCATCATTAGCTATATTCCACGGATCACTATTTCCTGATATTTCATCTGATGATAAATTATCATAACGGCCAAACAGCTCAAATTTATCATTTAAAAAGTATGAAGCATAAGCCGATATACCACCATAATTCTGATCAGTAATCATATCATGGTTCCATTGTTTATTATATTCTCCTCCAAATGAAAATTTATCACCAACATAACCTATAAAAGCAGTAAAAGTATTTTGTGACACATTTTCAGGCATTGTTTCAACATAGGCTCTTAATTGAAGTTTTTTTACAGGTTCAACCGTAAAACCTATGCCAGCCTTAAAAGTACTGTCGGCCTGCACATTTTTGTAACCTTCTCCATTAATAATAATTGCATCAATAGTAATAAAACTGACAGGTTTATATCTTACACTAACACCAAGATCAGCACTATGTCCCAGTTTATACCCATCCAAAAATGTTTTATACATATACCTGTGGTCCCAGTTTTTTTCCTGAACTTTAAATAAATTAGTTGAAATCATACCAAAATCTACAGATATTTTTTCTGTTTTATATGTAAGTGCTGCAATCTTAATAAAAGTAGTGTGTTGTAATTTGCCTATTCCAGGATTTCCAACATCAATATTTAATTTAGCTGAGAAATTCTTACTCAAATAATATGAATACCCAAGGTATGCTCTATTCAATTCAAATGCGGGAGCCAATTCTCCACCAAGATCATTAACATGAAAATTTGAGAATATTGTTACAAATGGTTTTCCTGATGGTTTGAAATTTGAATCTTGAGCAGATACATTAAAATAGATTACAGATATCAGAAGGCTTAAAATTAATGTTTTTTTCATTTTTCAATTGTTTTTATTTAATAATATGATGCAAAGATGAACAAACAATGTTACATAATTGTTATCTATTTTTTAGATAATTGTTAAGAAAATCTAAGTTTGGGGTTTGGATTTTGAGGTGTAGAGTTTCGGGGTTAGAAAATTTTATATCATATTTGTTATTGGAAGTGGAATTTCCAATTCATTATCACCATTTATTAGCAAAGGAATATATAAAGAACATCTTGATGAATTAAAACGGTAACATGAAGAATTTGAAGAAAATGAAAATGACTGGTTATTTTAAAAACTTCAGCTTCATTTTAATCCTGTTTGCCATTTATTTAAATTCATGTAAAACAGAATTTAATGAATTATTGGTTGAGGCAGAAAGCTTTAACAATAAAGGAGGATGGATTGTTGACCCCCAGTTTGTTGAACAAATGGGATCACCATATCTGATGGCCCACGGACTTGGTATTCCTGTTAATAATGCCTTCACCGATTTAACAATCAAACAATTTGGAATTTACCACATATGGGCAAGAACTATTAACTGGGCGGCTGGCAACTGGCAAGCCCCGGGACGATTCAACATATTAGTAAACAATCAGAAACTTAAGAATACTCTTGGAACAAATGATGGCTGGAGATGGCAATATGCCGGAAAAATCAGAATTAATAAACCAGATGTAAAAATAGAACTTGAAGATTTAAGTGGTTTTAACGGGCGCTGTGATGCAATATATTTTAGTACAAAGAAAAAAAGTCCTCCGGAAGACAAAGAAGAACTTGCTAAATTTAGAGACAACTCCTCTCCTCCTGAAAACACAAAAGAATTCGATCTGGTGATTGTTGGTGGTGGAATAGCAGGATGTGCAGCATCTGTTGCGGCAGCTGAACAAGGAATGAATGTAGCACTAATCCATGACCGTCCAATTCTGGGAGGAAATGCAAGCAGCGAAATTCGTGTTCATACAGAAGGTATTACCTGGCAATCAGACAGGATACTAAGCATGCTTAACACAATACACTGGCCAAATGGTTCAGCATTATCAAAGAAAGATGATGTAAAACGTCATAAATTCATAAGTCAGTATAAAAATATTAAGCTTTTCCTAAATTACAGAGCATACAGTACAAATACCGATTCAGAATTTATCACATCAGTTGAAGCACGCCATACATCAACCGGTGAGAGAATATTATTTAATGCTCCATTATTTATTGATT
Source organism: Bacteroidota bacterium (assembly GCA_042584005.1). Lineage (GTDB taxonomy): Bacteria > Bacteroidota > Bacteroidia > Bacteroidales > JBHOTF01 > JBHOTF01. The sequence goes on along the minus strand of JBHOTF010000011.1, from coordinate 36,452 downwards.
GTACAGGAGATGGCTGGATTGGATACTGGTCTGGAGCAGAATACATGTATGGAAGAGAATCATCTGAGAAATATAATGAAGGCCTTGAAGAACATGGAGAACTATGGAGTCCTGAAGAACCAGATAACAAAGTAATGGGAGCATCTGTTTTATGGCTTTCAGAAACAACCGAAAATCCTGCAGTTTTCCCGGAAGTACCCTGGGCAATGGATGTTGCAGGTGAATATTCTGCTACAGAAGGAAGCTGGAAATGGGAATATTCAAATAATGATTATCACCAGATTAAGGATGCAGAAAAAATTCGTGACCATATGCTGAAGGCAATTTTTTCATCATTTTACAACGCAAAACAAAAACAGGAAAATTCTAAACTTAATCTACAATGGGTATCATATCTGATAGGTAAAAGAGAATCAAGAAGATTAACAGGTGATTATATTTACACATTTGGAGATATGAAAGAAATGCGCGAATTTGACGATGCAGTAGTTATGGAAAAAAGAGCAGTAGATGTTCATTATCAGCAGAATCTTAAAAACTCAGGCAAACCGGATTTTCTATCTGAAGCGATCTTTTATGAAATTGATCATTATTATATTCCATACAGAACATTATACTCAAAAAACATAAAAAACCTGCTTATGGCCGGTCGTTGTTTCAGTTGTTCACATATAGGACTGGGTGGCCCAAGGGTAATGAATACAACTGGACAAATGGGAATTGCTGTTGGTTATGCTGCTTCATTATGTAAAAAACACAACACACTGCCAAGAGATATTTACCAGTCTTATATTGAAGAATTAAAAAGTTTAATAGAAAATCAATAATCCATATTTTTCTTTCACTGATTTCAATTCAATGAAAACTAAAAAGCAAATTTTATCATGAAAAAAATAATAATAACAATTTTGTCTCTCATATTGCTTATCAGCTGTAAAACCGATAAACTTTCTACTTATTATATTGATGGAGTAACTAATCCAATAATTAATCTGAATGGGAATTGGAAAGTAAACATCAATCCTCCTGAAGAATTTTGGAAATTGGAAGTTTTGAATGAAGAATGGAAAGATATAAAAGTGCCGGGCGAATGCATGATGCAAGGATTTCCAATTAAACATGATAAGCCTTTTGTATATAAAAAAAGCATTGAAATTCCTGGCGACTATAGTGATAAAATTATATTGCTTCAGTTCGATGGTGTTTATAGTTATGCCAGAGTATGGATAAATGGAAATTATGTCCGTGATCATTCCGGTGGTTTTACCAGATGGGAGTGTGATATAACTGCTTTTGTTAAACCAGGAGAAATTGCAGCTATCACTTTGGAAGTTACAGATAAAGCAGATGAGATCTCCTATGCAAGTGGTTATGCAAAACATCAAATTGGAGGAATACTTCGTAATGTAAATTTATTGGCATTACCTGCTAATTATCCCGAGGACATAACAATTAAAACCGATTTTGACGAAAACTTTCAACATGCATCTCTCATCATATCAGGAAAAACAAAAAATTCTTCAGATAATTCAGTTATTACATTAGAATTATTCGACAACAACGATAAAAAGATTGGTCTTGAAAATGCTGATGCCTCAATAAATGATGAACAATTTTTTCAAATTATAAATAATTTAAATAATCCAAAAAAATGGGATGCTGAACACCCTAATCTCTATTCTTTGAAAATTTCATTTTCAGAAAATAAAAAATTATTATATCAAAAAGTTTATAAAGTAGGATTTAGGGAGATAACATTAAGCGGAAATAAATTATTTGTAAACGGTAATGAAGTAAAGCTTCGGGGGGCTTGCCGCCATGATATCCACCCATTATTAGGACGGGTATCGACTGCTGAATATGAACTAAAAGATGTAATCCTGGCAAAAGAAGCCAATATGAACTTTATCAGAACATCACATTATCCACCAACAGAAAGTTTTATACAATTATGTGATGAATACGGCCTTTACGTCGAAGATGAAACCGCAGTTTGTTTTGTAGGTTCTCATCGTACAGAAGAGTATTATCCCGGGGCCTCAGAAAGTGATTCTAATTTCATGAGTCGGTATTTATCTCAACTGAAAGAAATGGTAAGAAATCATAAAAATCACCCATCAGTGATAATGTGGTCTATTGGCAATGAAAATTCATTTGGAAGCAATTTTAAGAAATCTTATGATTGGGTTAAAGAAAATGATGATACACGCCCTGTTATTTTTAGCTATCCAGGTAATGTGCCAGATAGTATTAAGTCGTACGATATCTTAAGCATGCACTATCCGGGAATAGATGGTAATATGAATCAGTATGGCAAAGTAACAGAAGGGTTTGGATATTCACAGATGCCGGTTATTTTTGATGAATGGGCACATGTGGCTTGTTATAATAATTTCACAGTAAAAGAAGATCCCAATGTCAGAAACTTCTGGGGTATGAGCCTGGATAGTATGTGGCAAAAAACTTTTGATGCAAATGGTGGACTTGGGGGAGCAATTTGGGGAATGATAGATGAAACCTTCATGTTACCTGAATCTCTGCCCGGGTATAATGAATGGTGGGGTAAGATTGACAAAAATGTAATACCTGCAGAATATTCCGGAAACACTATTGGTTATGGAGAGTGGGGAATTATAGACACTTGGCGTAGAAAAAAACCTGAATTTTGGAACACAAAAAAAGCCTATTCTCCTGTTAAACTCTTAAAAACAAATATTGAGAATTATTCAAAAGGGATGCCCGTTTCCATTCCCATATATAATCGTTTCGATCATACAAATATTAATGAATTGATAATAAAACTAACATATAAAGGTCAGGAAAAATCCATTAATCCACCTGACATCGAGCCTCACAAAACAGGAGCTTTATTAATCCCAATGAAGGAATGGAATCCTGATGAAGCAATTGGACTTGACTTTTTTAATATAAATAATAAGCTGATTGACAAATATGCTATTCGCTTAAATTCTGAAGTTGAAGAAGCTGATTATAGAGAATCAAAAGAAATCATTCAGATTGAAGAAAACGAAAAACTATTAAATATAATTTGTGAAAACAATACAAAAGTAATTTTTGATAAAAAGACCGGCCTGATAAATGAAATTCAGAAACCATCCGGAAGCCTTAAATTATCTGGGCCCTATATTAATTTGCGATCAAAAGGGAAATCCATCATATATTCATCTCATCAAATAAACAAATATGGCAAAAACTGGCAATTTAAAGATATAAGTTATGAGAAAACTGATAAGAGTGTTTTCATATTTATTACCGGAAACTATGATAATTCTTTAGCTGTTGAATTTAAGATTATAGTCAGTTCAAATGGAAAAATATTAATCCAATATCAAATTGAAAACCTACCGCAAGAATTCATTCGCGAAATAGGAATAAAATTTGAAATTAATGATGCAATAGATTCATTATCATGGAAAAGAAATTCGTATTGGAGTTATTATCCTTCTAATCACCTTTCAAGACAAAAAGGAACAATAGCATTATATTCTAATGAACAGAAAACATATAGAAATAAACCAGATAAAAGTTGGAATTTAGACAGTAAAAGCTTCTATTACGAAGGAATAGAAAATGAATTACAAAAAAAGAAACTTACAAATATTGCAAAGTCCACTAAGGAAAAAATCAGAGAATATAATCTTTATAAAAATATGCAAGATGTTTTTTCAGTTATTGGAAATGGGAATGTAGGCTGTAGAATTGCAAAAGCAGAAAGTAAAATTTTACTTTTCATAAACAATGAAATTGATTACATCGATTTAAGCTGGGGCAATTTTCAACGAAATATAATACTTGATAGAAATTATTCTAATGAAGTAGTATGTCAAATTAATACAGAAATTAACAATGTAAACAAAAAATAATATCATTAAATAACTAACTGCCGGCAACTAAAAATTGTTGGTAGATTTCATATTAATTATTTCTCAAAAACGATTCTTCCATCAACAATAGTCATAAGAATATTCATATTAAGGATATCTTCAGGATTATTTTTAATTATATTCCTGTCGATTATTGTGATATCTGCCAGTTTTCCCTTTTTTATTGAACCTCTCACCTTTTCCTCACCATAACAACCATAAGCTCCATACCAGGTAAATGCTTTTATGGCTTCTTCTATACTGATCTTATGTTTAGGTATCCATCCACCTTTTGGGACTCCATCGTTATTTGTACGATTCACTGCTGCATTAAGAACGTATTTTGGGTGACAGAAGAATATTGCTCCTGCATTTCCCGGGATATCAGAACCAAAGTTCATAGCTATACCATCATCTATTAACTGCCTGAATGGAAAAGCTAATTTTTCCCTATCAGGCCCTACCCTTTCGATAATCCAACGCATATCATCGGGCATCTGACTTGGATTTGTTTCAGCAATAACTCCCAAAGCCTTAAGTCGTTTAAACTCTCGCGGCTGTACTATTTCACAATGGATAATTCTAAACATGCTCATGTCCTGATTAAAATCTTTATGGATACGTTCAAGAACATCAAGAACTTCTGATATTCCCCTATCACCTATTGCGTGTGCATCAACTCCATAACCATTCTCAACTGCCTTCTTACAAAAGTTATAAAACACTTCCGGATTAGCTGTCAGACTACCAAAAGTTATCGAATCAGAATTATATTCCTGATAATGGCCTTTGTAATCAGGCCTGTCGGTGTAAGGTTCAAAAAGCATGGCTCCCCGTGATCCCAGCATCCCATCGTTAGCACTTTTGTAATTCCCATATCGCAGATAATTATCTTTTTCACCAGTTTTAGGATGTGTACCAAGTTTGAAGCCTTTTTCTGTCATTTCATCCTGAAGATCGAGCCAGGGCCTTGTCCAGATACGGCTTGTCAGTTCACCATTTTCCTGTAGTTTAATATAACGTTCAATTTCTTTAAAACTGCGAAACATATCATGAACCTCAACAATACCCATTTCAGCAAAAGCCTTTAAGGCTGCACGATATTCATTAAGAATTCGTTCTTCTGATTTTGGTTTGACCACAGACCTTATTTTCTTTATCGCAGGTGATCCTTTGTATATCAATCCGGTAGCTTTTCCATTCCGAAACTTCATCCCCTCCAACTGAGTATTCTCCAGTCCTGAAGCCTTTATAGCAGCAGTATTAGCAAGGTATAATTCCCTGTCGTAACTACTTAGAAAACATGGATTGTCAGAAGTTATTTCATCTATAACATACCTATCGGGTTCCCATCGTTTTTCCATATCAAGATCTGCAATATCTCCTCTTCCGGCCATCCATTGTATTGCACCCGACCAATCTCCACCGGTGATCCATTCTCCGTCGCCAACTAAAGCAACAACTCGTTTTAGTTCTTTAATAAGCCCCTCATTATTATTGACATTCATAAGCATTATGTCATGCTGCTGAGCTGCAAAACCGGCAAAATGTACATGAGCATCAATAAAGCCCGGAACAGCAAGTTTATTCTTCAGATCAATAACTCTTGTATTTTCGCCAATATATTTATCGGCTTTTGAATCATCATCAAGAACGGCCGTAATTTTATTATCAGTTATTACTACAGCTTTTGCCCAGGCTTGTTTTTCCTCAACAGTATAAATATCCCCGTTTTTCAAAACTATATCCGCCTTCTGCACTCCGCATGAGAAAAGTGAAACTAGAGAGATATTTATCAATAATAATCTTAAAACAGTTTTAATACTCATAGTTTTAATTTTAAGTTAGTGCATATCAATATACTTAAGGAATAAAGCTAATGAAAAATAATCATTTTATTCTGCAACAACATTTGAACTATTTCGTTATGTTAATTTATAGTACCTTATAGAGGATAATATAAAATTCATATTTGTAAGATAAAATACTGTTATTAAAACAATTAAGAATAAATAAATTATGGCAAAACAAGTATTCAATTCGACAATCCTTATTGCAACTTTATTAGTATCTATTTTTTTAAATGGATGCAATCAATCATCTAATGAGTTTCATATTAAGTACTCAAATGAAGTCAGCTCGACTCCGTTAGATGGAAGAATAATGCTGATATTAAGTAAGGATACATTAATTGATCCTGATATACCTAATCCTATGAGACCATTTATAACATTTGGAATGAATTTCAAAAACTGGAAACCTGGTGAAAAACTTATTCTAAATGGGGAAAATTCTGAAAGTTTTATAGCCAATTTGGATGAACTGGATGGTAATTATTCACTAAGAGCAATTGTTGACCTTGATACAACAAGCTGTCTGTATTATATAGATGGAATTTGTTACAGCGATAAAATTGTTTTCAATGCAGTACCTGAAGAAACAAATATTATTGAAGTGAAAGTGGGTTCAGTATTGAGTGGTTTCGGATTTAATGAAAGCGAAAATATTAAACTGTTAAAACATAAAAGTAATTTATTAAGCGATTTTTATAAAACACCTACTTATATAGAAGCAGCTGTAATATTGCCTGATTCATATAATAACAATCCGGATAAATATTACCCAACAGTATTTGTTATGCCAGGTTGGGGATCAAATCATGTCAGTGCCTCAAATGACACATTTCAGCAAAAAAAATATGGAATGTCAGGTTTTGGTGAAGAAAAGATATATGTTTTTTTAAACCAGGATTGCAGATATGGCTATCATGTTTTTGCCGATTCAGATAATAACGGTCCCAGAGGTGAATCTTTTATTACAGAATTAATACCTCATCTGGAAAAAGAATACCGTGTTATTAAGGAAGCAAATACAAGATTTTTAATTGGACAATCATCAGGTGCATGGGCAGCACTCTGGCTGCAAATAAATTATCCTGACCACTTTGGCATGGCATGGGCAGGTTCGCCAGACCCTGTAGATTTTAGAGACTTTTGTGGAAATAATCTTTATATGAAGGATGCAAATATATTTTACGATGCCAATGGAAAACCTAAATCTTCTTTCAGATCTGAAGGAAATATTTTTACTGTTAAAGACTGGTCCGATTTAGAAACAGTATTAGGTGAAGGAGGACAATATCAATCTTTTGAAGCTGTTTTTGGAAAAAAAGATAAAAATGGTATCCCTCAACAGTTTTTTGACAGGAAAACAGGTAAAGTCCATAAAGAAATTATTGAACACTGGAAAAAATATGATCTGAATCTAATTATACAAAACAACGCAGATAAATTAAAACCAAAGCTCAATAACAAAATAAATATTGTTGTAGCCGATAATGATGATTTTTATTTAGACGGAGCTGTCAAACTTATAAAAACCACATTTGAAAAAAATGATATTAAAGCAAATATTAAATTGCTTACCGATGGTGGACACAATACATGGACTGATGAGACCCGCACTGAAATGCATCAAAAAATGGATGATATATATTTAAAAGCAATAAAAAAATAAACCTTCAATAGATAACAAAAAATACTTGGTGAATATATAATAAATTAATATGTTTGTAGCACGTTTATATATTTCGTGTTACTAACCAGATTATATTTATGAAATTCACTATTGTATTATCAATCATTTTATTTTTAACTAATTCATTATTTAGTCAGACTTTATTGAAAGGGGTAATTGTTGATGAAAATGATCAAAATCCCATATCTGGCGCGCTAATTATCGCTAATCCTGATAAAAAAAATAACAACTCAGTAATAACTGATAAAAATGGAAAATTCAATATCAGTAAATATTTCAAAAATGAAGCTATAATTATTTCTCATATTAGCTATCAGACAAAAAGATTTGTCCCATCTTCTACAAACATTATTATCAAATTAACCCCAAAAATTTTTTTAATTGATAATGTGGTTGTAACAGGATCAAAAACTGATGTCGCAAGAGAAAATATCCCGCTTTCAGTTTCTGTAATTAATAGATGGGAGATTGAAGAAAGTGGGGAATCTGCCATATTACCAGTTATTAGTGAAAAAGTACCAGGAGTTTTTGTAACCGAAAGAGGTATTACAGGCTTTGGAGTTGCAAATGGAGCTGCAGGACAGATTAGCATAAGAGGAGTAGGAGGCAGTCCTAATACACAGGTACTTATGTTATTAGATGGTCATCCCCAATATATGGGAATTATGGGACATCCATTGCCTGACGCTTATGTTGCCTCCGATGTTGAAAGAGTTGAAATTATCAGAGGACCAGCTTCCATCTTATATGGCTCCGGAGCTATGGGAGGAGTGATGAATATTATTACAAAAAAACAAAAAGCAGATGGAATTTCTTTAAATGGCAAACTTACATATGGCTCGTTTAATACTCAAAAATATATGGGGAGTGTCGGTCTTAAACAATCAAAGTTTAATTTATTTACTTCCTATAATCATGATTATACAGATGGACATCGTGATAATTCAAGCTTTAAAATAGATAACGGATATATTAAGCTAGGTTATGAAATAAACAGCTATATTAAAGTAATAGCTGATTATAATATTGCAAAATTTAAAACGTATGATCCGGGGCCAATAGGTGCTACCGACTCATCATATATAACACAAAAACATTGGATAGATATACTCAGAGGAAAAACATCTCTATCTGTCGAAAATAATTATAAAAAGTTGAAAGGAGCAATTAAAATATTTTACAACTATGGTGAGCATAAAATTTATGATGGTTTCCATTCAAATGATATAAATACAGGACTAATGATATATCAATCTGCTGAGTTATTTAGAAATAATACAACTACAATTGGGATAGATTATAAAACATATGGTGGAATAGCAGAAAATAAAGAGGCTATGATGGGAAAAGGAATTATTTTTGGTGACACAACTCTGAATGAAATTGGGATATATCTGGTTTTTCAACAAAAATTATTTAATAAACTAACTCTTAACACTGGTATTCGTTCTGAAAATCATTGCGTTTATGGAAATGAATGGATACCACAGGTTGGTTTTTCATATAGAAAAAATGATAAGGCCACATTTAAAGCATTAGTTTCAAAAGGGTTTAGAAGTCCTACAATTCGAGAACTTTATTTATGGGCTCCTGCAAATGAAGATCTTGAGCCGGAAAGACTAATGAACTATGAAATTAGCTGGTTGCAGAGAATAAATAATAAATTTAATTTCGAATTAACGTGTTTTCATATAGAAGGCAGTAATCTGATAAAAACAATATTTGAAGGAGGAATACCGAAAAATGTAAATACAGGAGAATTTAATAACAGTGGTATAGAATTTCTCACAAATTACCGGTTAAATAATAATATAGGTTTTCATCTAAATTACAGTTATTTACACATGAAAAACCACATAATTGCATCACCTGAACATCAGGGATATTTTAGCATAAATTATAACTGGAATAAGTTTAGTTTTACTGTAAACACTCAATATATTAATGGTTTATATACATCCATTACATATGAAAAAGAAATAACAGAGAATTATATATTATTAAACTCACGAGCAAACTATAAGATTAACAAACATATTAATTTATATATTACAGCCAACAATTTACTTAATTCTGATTATGAAATTAATTATAATTATCCTATGCCGGGCATCAATTTTTTTGCAGGTTTGAATTTCAACATAAATAAACACAAATAATAAATCAAGTATGAAAAAGTTTATAATAGTATTCTCAATTATATTACTTACAATCAACAACTTATTTGCAGATTCGGGTAAAGCAAGGTTTCATGTAATAATTGATACTGATTGTGCACCAGATGATTTACGAGCAATAAGTTTAATGCTTGCCTCTTCTGATTTTGAAATATTAGCTATTACTACTTCCGATGGTATTTTAAAACCTAAGGAAGGATATATTAAAATTAAATCGCTTCTTAAAGAATTTGGCCATGAAGGAATTCCTGTAGCCTATGGAGAAGATATCAATTCAGAAAAATCAATACATCATTCAACTTGTATTAATATCGCCTGGGGAAAGGATCAAAATATAATACTTCCACAAAACTCTCTGGCTTCAGATTTAATAATTAATGAAATTAATAATGAAAAAGAAATGGTTATTCTATTGTGTCTTGGGCCATTAACAAATATTATTGATATAATTTCAATAGCAGAAATAAAACCTCAGTTAGATAAGGTCTTATGGTATTGTGACGATATTGAAAATAGAAAAGGTGCAAATTTTGAGATAGATACTCTTTCTGCAAAATCATTTATTGAATCTGATATTGAAAAATATATTGTTAGTAATAACAATTTGAAGAATATGGTTTTTGATAATAATATACTGACAGATATTGGCAAAATTAAAAATGTTTATACACAAAATATATTAATATCACATAGCCATACAGAATTTATGAATAAAATAAATTCAGGCGACATTAAAATATGGGATGATTTATTGCCATTGTATCTATTATGTCCTGAATTATTTATAACAAATACATTAAGAAACAACACATATAAAATATCACCAAATTCAAATTCAACAGAACAAATAAAAAATAATATCTTAAAATTTTTAAAATTAGATTACTCCAAAGAAAATCAGGTTTTTAATAATTTTCCTATCCATCCTGAATTATATGCAGATGATTTAAAAGACAAAGTAGTAAATATTATAGAAAAATTCGGGATTTCAGAATGGAGAGCTGGAGTACTAACTAATGAATTACACGGTCATCTGGGAATTTATGCAATTTTAGGAGTGAAAATGGGATTGAGAGTAAGACAGTATTATAATATTGGAGTAGATGATATTAAAATAACCTCATTTGCAGGTTCTAAACCACCAATTAGCTGCTTTAATGATGGCTTGCAGGTTTCTACAGGTGGAACATTAGGACATGGATTAATTACAATATCAGATGAAGATATAAAACGCCCCGAAGCCATTTTTCAATTCAAAACCAAAAAAGTTAAACTTAGATTAAAAAATAAATATTGGAAAATAATTAGGACAAATGTAAAAGAAGGAATAACAAAGTATGGAAATCTAACTCCGGAATATTGGCAGCATATCCGAATTCTTGCTATTAATTACTGGAGTAAATGGGACAGAACAGAAATTTTTGATATTATAACAGAATTTTAAAATGTGAAATAATTACTTTTATAATTTTTTAAATACATTAGAAATAATTATGAGATACTTAAGATTTATTCTTCTTGGTTTAATATTTATCACAAATAATTTGTTCTCTCAGAATGATTGTAAAGTTACTTATATAGGAAATGAGGGATTTTTAATTGAATATGCAGGTAAAAAAATAATAGTTGACGGATTATTAAATAATCTTGAAAGTAAATACTTCCACTCTCCTTCTGATAGTGTAGTAAATTTATTAGAAAAATCATTGCCCCCCTTCGACAATATTGATATTATTACAATTAGTCATAAACATAGTGATCATTTTGATGAAAACATTGTAGTAAACCATCTGCTAAATAATACAAATGCAAAACTTATTTGTCCTAAACAGGTAGAAGAAATATTAATTGATAGGTCTGATTATAAAAAAATCAGTAATAGAATTATTGCTATTACACCTGATTTGTATTCCGACACAACAATTACTGTTTCTGATATCTCAATCAGAGTACTTAGGTTAGAGCACAGTCATTATATGGAAAAAGATAGTACAGGAAAGGAAATAAACAGACATCGCAATATAGAAAACCTTGGATACTTATTTAATATTGAAGAAACAAAGTTATTTCATTGTGGCGACACTAATCCTTTAAATGAAAAGGAATATTCTACATTTTCACTTATTGATGAAGAAATTGATATTGCTTTTTTAGAAAGAATATTTTTTGCACGTGGCAAAAAGGGGCAGGATATATTAAACAACTATATTTCACCTAAAGAGATGATATTAATGCACATAAGACCGGAAAATATAAATTTATTTATCAATAATTTTAAATCTATTGAAACTGTTAAGATTTTTGAGAATAAAATGGAAGCCAAGGTGTATAGGATAGGTGGTTGAGTGGTTGAGTGGTGAATTGTAATTTTTAAACTAATATGAAGATAGTTAGAAAAATAGCAAAATGGATTCTGGCTATTATACTGATTCCGGTTGTTTACTTACTGATTTCATTGATTTTAATTTTTATCCCTGTAAATAAGGAAACAGATCTTTCTGAGCATAATAATTTAATTTATATAAGTTCAAATGGAGTACATCTGGATATAATAATACCCAGAGATCATATTGATCTAAAACTTCTTGATGGACTAAAATACTCTGACAAGGATAAGTATTTTTCTTTTGGCTGGGGTGATAGAAATTTTTACCTGAATACTCCTTACTGGAGTGATCTGACCATTAAAACTACGGTTAAAGCTCTATTTCTAAAGAGCTCATCCCTCATTCATTTAACAAAATATTCAACAATACAAGAAAACTGGTTAAAAGTAAATCTGAATAAAGATCAATTGAATGCTATAAATCTATATATCAACAAATCATTTTATTTAGATTCGAATAATAAAAAGAAAATCCTAAAAAATGAAGGTTATTGGGATAATGATGACTTTTATGAAGCTTTAGGGAATTTCAACTGTTTTAAAACTTGTAATACATGGGTAAACTCTGGATTAAAAAAGAGTAAAATAAGAGCATGTTTATGGACTCCTTTTGATTTTGGAGTTCTCAGAATATATAAAAATTAAGTTAGATCCTGATACTTGATACTTGCATCCTGATAACCGCTTGTATTTGATTTATTTAGAAATATTCATTAATTTTATTAATGAAAAATCATACTATGAAATCGAATGTTGAAGAAACCAGACTCTCACTTGTTGTTTCATACATGAACTTGAGGAAAATGATTGGTATTCTGGGATTTGTTTTCCCAATTATATTAGTCATCGGTTCTGTTATAGCAGGTGGACAAGAACAAATTCAAAATTCTATTAGCTATTATTATCACACTAACATGAGAGATGTTTTTGTTGGTGTTCTATGCGTTGTTGCCTTGTTTTTGTTTTCATATCGAGGTTATGACCGTATTGATAACATTGCCGGTAATATTGCCTGTTTTCTGGCTTTAGGAGTAGCTTTTTTTCCTACTGCACATCATGACCCAACATTGATTACAAATCCAATAATTGGTAAAATACATTTAATCTCCGCTTCATTATTTTTCCTGGTCCTGACTTACTTTTCCTTATTTTTATTTACAAAGAGTGATCCATCCAAAAAACCTTCCAAACAAAAGAAAAACAGGAATAAAGTGTTTCGGGTCTGCGGATATATTATGCTCGGATGTATAATTACAATGGTTATATATATAGCAGTTTTAAAGAAAAAATTTCCAGTACTGCAAGACTATAATCTCGTATTCTGGTTTGAGACTATAGCATTATTTGCTTTTGGAATTTCATGGTTAACAAAAGGTCAATTAATTTTACAAGACTTAAAAAAAACAAATAGTTGATTATCAGTATATTTAATTCAATAAAATAATTATATTTAACAATATTGATTTTATTATCCCAAAATCATTAATTATGAAAAAAATTCGATTGTTAATTCTCCCACTGGCATTTATTTTCTCACTTTGCACAAATTCTCATAAGGAATTTTCAAATGAAATAGACAGCTATTTTTCAGAAATATTTCCAGAAAATCAGCCAGGTGGTGCAGTCCTTATTATGAAAGGTGAAAAAATCATTTTTCAAGAAGGTTATGGTATAGCTGATATTAATACCAATGAGAAAGTAACTCCAAATACAATTTTTAATGTTGGTTCGCTGTCAAAAACATTTGTTGCGAATGGAATTCTGATATTAGCTCAGGATAAAAAATTATCGATAAACGATAATATTTTAAAACATTTCCCGGATTTTAAAAATAAAGCCCTTGCCACTGGTGTTCTGCTGGAACATATGCTGAGTCATACATCCGGACTGGTGGATAGCAGAAATGTTATGTCTGATAGTGTTTATTGGTTAACAGCAAAAGATATTGAAAACTGGGAACCTATAAAGCACAACGACTCATTGTATTTTCCATCAGGAGAAATGTTTTTATATTCTAATCCTGCTTATAACGGACTGGCTCTTATTATTGAAAACCTATCAGGAATGAAGTGGCAGAGTTTTATTAAAGAAAGGATTTTCGGACCTTCCAATATGCCCAAAAGTACAATTACCGACGGGCCGCATCCAGAGAGTGGAGTTGCACATGCATATACTCAGGTAGGTGATAATTTTATTGAATTCGACTATAATGAATTCCCAACATTTGGAGCAGCCGGTAACGGTGGAATATGGAGTAGTGTAAAAGAGCTTGCCAATTATGAAATCGCTCTTAGAAAAGCAGCATTTCTCAATCAGGATTTAATAAAAAAATCGCGTGAAGTATTTGCTCCAGAAAACTGGAATAGCAACATTCCTCCGGGAATTGGGTATAGCTGGTTCTTATGGAAAGAGGGTGAAACTCAATATGTTGGCCATACAGGACATCAGGGTGGTTTTGTATGCGATTATGTTTCTATTCCCGAACAGGAAATACTTTATGTTTATCTTTCAAATACAGTTAAGCCAATTCGCGAATACCGGGCTAAAGTTATTAAGTTATTGAAAGAGTATGATTTGTTTGAGGTGACGAGTGACGAGTAACAAATAATAGCTAACAAGTGGAAAGTAAGAAGTGGAAAATAATTTTAATTCTTTTATTGTTTTTTGGCAACCTAAATCAAAGTAATTGTCAGGTTGTTAAGCTAATGACCTATAACATCAGGTATGATAATGCCGGAGATAAGGAAAATAGATGGGATTTAAGAAAAGATTATCTAACAGATCAAATTAAATTTCACGAGCCTGGTATTTTAGGTATTCAGGAAGGCCTTCATCATCAGGTAAATTATGTAGATAGCTGCCTTACTGATTATAAATTTATTGGAGTTGGAAGAAATGATGGAAAAACAAAAGGTGAATACAGTGCAATATTTTATAAAAATAAAAACTATGAAATAATCAAATCATCAACATTCTGGTTGTCCGAAACCCCGGAAATAATATCAAAAGGCTGGGATGCTGCTCTGGAAAGAATTTGCACATATGCTCTTTTTGAGGACAAAAACAATAAACAAAAATTCTGGGTATTTAACACTCATTTTGATCACAGGGGTGAAACTGCAAGAATAAACAGTGCAAAACTTATAATAAATAAGATCAGTGAATTGAATATTAATAATTATCCTGTAATATTAATGGGCGATCTAAACTTAGAGTCTGAAAGTCAGGCCATTCAATATATTACAAAATTTCTGAACGACTCAAAACAGTCTGCAACCAGAGTTACATTTGGCCCCAATTCAACTTTTAACGGATTTAATTTTAACTATACCGAAGGCAAACGAATAGATTATATATTCACATCTAAAAAAGGCATACTGGTAAACAAATATGCAGTACTGACAGATTCAAAAGATCAAAAATATCCTTCTGATCATTTTCCGGTGTTTGTGAAAATTATATTTAAATAATACTCCCTACTCCCTACTCCTTACTATTTTTTCCAGTCAGGTAATCTGCCGGGAGTAAGAGGAGCTCCCATTGTTCCAAGCTTCTTATCCATTTGCTCAAACTCCTTCATAAGAGCCTTAACCTCTTCAAGTACAGGACCGAATTCTTCAGCTGCCAATTCATAATTTTTTTCTGAAGTTCCGGTCACATTAGATGTAGATCCAAAAATATCAAAAATTGCACTGTTAGCCCTTTGTGTAAATGGATAATCAGCATCTTTATCCAGTGTAGCATATGTTCTGTCACCACCCATTTTGATTTGGATTGCCTCTATCTTTTCTTCAAGAACCATTATCTCTTTCATAAGATTAACGCCCTCTTCCCCACGGAAAACTTTTGTTGCTGCCTTATAGGGTGCAATTTTCGTGTTCATATTTCTAACAGCCGTATTAACAGAACCTATTGCATTAACAAGTTCCAGTGTTTTCAGCTTAAACTCTGTCATATGTTTTCTGTCGCTTGCTGGAATTGTTCTGTTATTTAATTCCTTCAATTCAAAACTAACCGGTCCTGTAAGTTCAGTAATTTCACCTTTAACATTTTTGGCAAGACTAACATTATATTTACCAGGTAAAACATATACATTTGAAGATGGAAGTCCGCTGGTTTGTGAAGCTTGTCCTGCACTTACAGAATAAGTTCCAGGGTATTGCATATCCCAGGTAATTTTACCAAGTCCTTTTGACAGTGGTTTTCTTAATTCTCTGATAAAATTCCCATTATCATCTTTTATGGTAAAAATCAGATAAGATGGCAATTCCTTTTGTTCAGCCTTATACTCTTCAATAGTAGGATATGGAATATCTTTTCCCTCTTTAAAAGCTTTTGATTCTTTTTTTATACGTTCAGATTTCAGAGTTGTAACTCCTTCCTTAATATTATAGTTAAATACAACATCTGAAGGTGGATTTGGTACTGAGAAATAATCCTGACCCTGGAATCCTTTTTCACGGGTTCCCAAACCTCCAAGTGGTCTCCATTTATTGAACATTAAAGCATCTTTTACTTCAAAAAGATATGCATCCTTCTCTAAATTTTCTTTTGATAATTCTCTAAGAGGTGCATAATTATCCAGGACATAAAATCCTCTTCCAAAGGTAGCTAATGCTATAGCGTTTTCTCTTTCCTGAATGGCTATATCGCGTACATTTATTGTTGGTAGTCCTGACTTCAGATTTTTCCAATGCTTACCACCATCTAATGTAACAGACAGCCCATATTCTGTGCCGGCAAATAAAATATTTGCGTTCACGTGATCCTGCTCAAGAGAATAAACAGATCCTTTTTCAGGAAGATCAGCAGTAATATTCTCCCATGTTCTTCCCATATCATTACTTTTTAATACATACGGTTTAAAATCACCATTTTTATAATTATTAAATGCCGCATACACAATATTTACATCATGTTTGGAAGCAATAATATCATTCACACATGTATTTTCAGGAACACCGGGGAAGCTGATAATTTTTCTCCAGTTCTTACCTCCATCTTCAGTTATACTTATTTGTCCATCGTCTGAACCTACATATAATAATCCTTCTTTTATTCTCGATTCATCCAAAGATATTGCAGCACCATATCTTGATGTTGAAGCATTCTTTGCAATAGCATCCATGGGCCACATTTTGCCCATTATTTTAAATTTATTTCTATCAATATCCTGATCCAGTTCACCACTTATTTCTTCCCATGAGTCACCTCTATCAGTACTTTTGAATAATCTGTTAGCGGCAAAATATATAGTTTTATTATCGTGAGGGCTAACCATAATAGGAGAATCCCAGTTCCAGTTTAATGCTTTATCGCCTTTTTTAGGTTTAGGCTGAATACTTACTGATTCGCCACTTTTCTTATCAAATCTGGATATTGAGCCATATTGTGCCTGAACATATAAAATATTAGGATCTTTAGTATCAACAACCGATTCAAAACCATCACCTGTATCTGTTACAATCCAGTCGGAAGTAACAATTCCATGTGCACTGATTGTTTGGGAAGGGCCAACCATGCTATAATTGTCCTGAGTGCCACCCATCACATTATAAAAAGGATAATCGTTATCAACACTAACCTTATAGAATTGAGTGACAGGAAGATTAGTATACATCCGCCAGTTTACCCCACGATCGAATGTTTCATAAATTCCTCCATCTGTTCCCTCAATATGATGTAATGGATTTTCAGGATCTATCCATAAACAATGGTTATCATAATGTTTACTTTTTTCTCCTCGGTTAGTAAAGGTTTTTCCTCCATCGACAGTTACTAGTGTATAAGTATTCATTATATATACCCTATTTTCATCAACAGGATCGGCAACCAATTCCTGATAGTAATTACCACTTGAAACCGTAGAACTCATTTTCTGCCATGAAACACCTCTGTTGGTGCTTCTGTAAAATCCTCCCTGTCCTCGTTTAGCTTCAACCACTGCATACAATATTTCAGGATTTGCAGGCGAAATATCCAGACCTATTCTTCCCTTATCTCCACCAGGAAGTCCTCTGTTAATCTTATTCCAACTTTTTCCTGCATCCACAGATTTATATATTCCCGATTCCGGGCCTCCGCCAAGATAGGTCCACTGCCTTCTTCTTCGTTGATGTGCAGCGGCATAAAGAACATCAGGGTTGCGCGGATCCATGTGCACCTCATTCACTCCGGTATTTTCACTAATATCCAGAATCTTTTTCCAGCTCTTTCCACCATCAATAGTTTTATATACTCCTCTATCGCCACCGGCAGACCATAAGGGACCATATGCAGCAACATAAACCACATCCGAATTACGCGGATCAACTGTTATCATACCTATATGCTCTGATTCTTTCAATCCAACATTTTTCCAGGAATTGCCCCCATCTTCCGATTTATAAACACCATCGCCATATGAAACAACTCTTTGATTGTTGTTTTCACCTGTTCCAACCCAAATCACATTATGATTGTTGGGATCAATTGTAACACATCCTATAGAATAAGAACCCTGATTATCAAAAATCGGCTTGAAAGTAACACCATTATTAGTGGTTTTCCAAACACCACCAGATGCAGCTGCCACATAAAATTCGCTTGGTTTGCAAGGATTTACAGCCAGATCGGAAATCCTTCCTGAGGTCAACGCCGGGCCAATACTTCTGAACTTAAAGGCACCCAGTGATACATCTTTCAAAGGATCTGCAGATTCTTTTTCCTTTTTATCATTCTTTTTCTTTTTTTTCTGAGCTTCCGCATTTGGTAATGCAACCAAAAGGGCCATCATCAATAATAAAATCTTCAGGTTTAAGGTTTTCATAAATTAAATATTTTTTAATGATTGTTTGAACTTAATTCGGTTTTTTTTATCAAGAATGAAAGATAGTAAAAAGTTAACAAAAAAAGGCTATCCTGTTCAGAATAGCCTTTTAGAAAATTATTAATAGATTATTATTCGTAATCGTAATTCATTACATGTGAATCACTGAAAGTAGTCCATCCAAGGTCTTTCATAATATCATAAATCATTGAATTGGCGCCATAAAGCAGTGATTTTGCATCATAACCTAAAAGACGTAAATAAGCTGTCAGGAATGAGCTTGCCTGACCTGTGTAACAATAAACAACAATTGGTTTGTCAGTAGGTAATGTTTTTAAATAAGTATCTGATTTCATATCCGCTTTTGGAGTATACTGGATTGCCCCTGGAATATGACCAGGATCAGCATATCTGTCAGCAGGCCAATAGTTAACAATATAATAATCATCAAGATTGTCAAATACAGTTTGACTACTAACTGCAGCTACACTATAACCATCAACTAATAGATCGTCCACACGTACTTCAAGAATTTCTTGTCCTGTTTCCATACCTGTTGTTAATTCAGGCATATTCACTTCAGCCCCTTTTTCAGTTACGACAGAAGTAAATTGAGTGGCAAATGCATTACCAGTAGAAATTGCAGTATACCATTTTCCGGCAAAATCATCATGCCATGAACACATTCCCCATTTTAAGGAATAAACATTGTCATATCCCATAAGTCGCAATAATGTAACCCCATAACCTGCAGACTGACCAGTGTAACAAGTTACAACAATCTTGGCGATACCTGTAAAGTCAGCAGTTTGAACATGTGTAAGAAGGTCAGCTAATGCAACATTATATGCTCCAGGTATATGGCCTGATGCAAATACATCAGCTGGTCTGATATCTATGACATATGCCTGACCAGCTTCATTTAATGTTTTTACTTCAGTTGCTCCAATAATTGATGGTAATTCAGTATTCACATAATCTTTCATCAAAGGTGAATCTGTTGATTCAAGATATTCAGCCAATACTTCAGATTCCTTAACTGCTGCATCTTTTTCACAGGATGTAACAACCAGAAATGCTGAGATCATAATTAGGGTAATAAATCTAAATTTTTTCATAATTTTTTATTAATTGTTAAACATTTATTATTATTTATTATTGAATAATTTCTTTTTATTTGAGCCATGATTCCGGCAATATATCATCAACAGTAATTTTTGTTGATGCTCCTTTTTCCCAATCAAGCAGATTATCCTGGAAAAGGAATAACTCCTTATTGATAAGCACTCCATTATCATTACGTATGTGACAATTTGCATAGCATGAGTTTCCTGCTTCTACCTGAGTTCTGGCTGTCCACTTTAATATATTATGAGGTGAGGTATAATTATAGGTTGGAAAAGCATCAAAGTTTTCGTATTGTTCAACTCCATATTCTTTCCAATTATCAGGAGCCGCAAGTGTGCGTCTGATCAAAGTAAATTTATAGCCTATTTTAATG
Organism: Bacteroidota bacterium; assembly: GCA_042584005.1. Taxonomy (GTDB): domain Bacteria; phylum Bacteroidota; class Bacteroidia; order Bacteroidales; family JBHOTF01; genus JBHOTF01. Next base: position 16,159 of record JBHOTF010000011.1, on the reverse strand, counting down.
TCAGGAAGAGGATTTGCTCCAATTTTAAAATCCAGGTATGATGGTACTCTGGCACCTTCACCATGTATGTGACAACTTCCACAGTTATTATATTTCTGAGAATGGCATACCTGGCAATTAAAATCATCCATATGACTGGAATGATAAGAATTTGAGTCATCTATACTAGTATGGCAATCCTCACAGCCAGGTAATTTTGAATAGGCATATCTTTGTTCCACAATATTGCCGTCTCCGTGCATTTCGTTTCCACTATGGCAATCTAAACATGTAAAGCTCATATTTTTCAAGTGCACATCTGGTTTTGTTCCTGAAGCAACTCCTAAAAATGCATGTCCTCCTCTGGATGTATGGCATGTAACACAGGTACTTATCATATCCGGAGTTTTAATAAAATCATGATCTTTAGCCAGTCCGCCACCCCCAATCGGAGGTCTAACAATATGACATTCACCACATCCGGCATGACATGTTGCACAATTTTTCGTATAGCCTTCAATTTGATGAGCTGGTAATTTATCAAAATCCGTTGCGCCGTTTAATCCACTGCGTATTGTAACCTTTCTCTTTTGCCCTGTTCCCTGATGCAAAGCTGTTTTGAAATTATCAACAATCTCTTCATGACAAGTTCCACATGATTCTTCGGCAAAAACAGATGGGTGCCTGATGAAATCTCCTGAATGGGCAATATCTTTATCAGAGGTATTATCTGTTCCTTTATGGCAGTATACACATCCTAAGCTATAATGTCCGGATTTTTTATATGAAGCATATCCATCTCCTCCCATATAAACTCTGTCATAAGGTTCATAATGTGGAGCTTCACCTCCACATCCTCCTGCTGCAGCTACAGTGTCGGGTGAAAATACTTCTTGAAGATGAGCATAGTTTGTATGACATCCTTCACATGATGCAATTGAAGCTATATTTGAATCTGGTTGAATTTTTTCACTTGTGCAACCAATAATAACTATCGCAATAAATGAAAACATTATTAAAGTAAAGGCTAGCAATTGCCAGGACTTGTTAAATCTCTTTTTATTCATTTTCAAATAATATTTATTATTAAAATAAGTTCTAAAAAGCTTATGTTCTATATATTAATCTTAACCTGAGTTTAAAATTTAAAGTTTGTTCTTTTGAAGTAATTGCCAAAAGAATATGATATGTCATGAGAATCATATTCAACTTATTTGTGACATATAATAAGCTGTTCCACAACACACTTTTTAATCATAATTATATATATTTGTAGTTGAATCTATATTAGTTCTATGGAAAACACTTCACAATTTTCAGGTTGTACAATAAGTCCTTCTAGGTGTAACTGTTTTGAAAAACTTACAGAAGAAGAGATGAAACTATTTAATGAGAATTCTGCCACAATTCATTACAAAAAAGGAGAGATAATATGCAAGCAGGGAGGGCTTTCTTCTCATGTATTACTAATGGAGAAAGGATTGGCAAAAGCCTATATGGAAAATTCAACAAATACCTTGATATTGAAGTTAATACCGGACGGAGGTTTTATAGGACTTGGATCCGTTTCAAAAGAACAAAATACATATCAATATTCCGCCAAAGCTTTTATGCCCTCTGAAATCAGACAGATAAATATTAGCGTTTTCAGACAGCTACTGAAACAAAACTTTGATTTTTCCAAAGATGTAATTGATATTTTAAGTTCAAATAGTGTCCAGGTTTATGGCCGTTTCTTTTGTATGACACATAAGCAGGCTTTCGGAAGGCTTGCAGATATTATTCTTTGCCTTTCTGACAGGGTTTTCAAAAAGCCAGAATTTGAGTTATCATTATCGAGAAAAGATCTCGCAGATTTATCTGGCATGAGTTCCGGAACAGTTATCAGGATGTTGGGGAAATTCCAGGATGATGGACTTATTTTCATGCAAGGAAAGAACTTCAAAGTTTTGGATTATAAAAAACTGAAAAGAATCAGTGAGACAGGTTAATTAAGACAACATCTCCAAAAAATAATTTATAAACAAAAATATTAACTAAAACTTTAGTTTATGTGTAATATTTCTTAAATAATTCAGTTATATTTAAATGCCCATTAATTATAAGTTTTATGTCTGAAATTTTACGCTTAAGCCTTAAAAAGGTTTTTATTCTATCTATTATTTCATTTTTATACATTTTCCCATCTTCTATAAATGCCCAGGACTGGCCATATTGGCGAGGGCCTAACAGGAATGGTATGACCAATAATAAAGACTGGTCATATGAAACTCTTAATCAGGGACCTAGAATTCTTTGGCAAACAGCTGTAGGCCATGGTTATTCTTCGGTATCGGTAAATGGTGATTATCTGTATACTATGGGAAATACAAATAAGATAAACAAGGTATTATGTTTAAATACAAAAACCGGTCATGAGGTGTGGAACTTTGAATTTAAAAGTACAGAAAGAGTTCATTTTGGTTCTTTATCAACTCCGGTATATGAAAATAACTGTGTTTATATTATGGGAAGAAATGGAAAAGTATTTTGCCTTGATTCAAAAACCGGTAAACAAAAATGGTATGTAAATGTCGTGGAAAAATATGGAGCAGAAAGACCAAAGTATGGATTCAGCGGTAGCCCTGTAATAGAAGATGAGCTAGTAATTCTTAATATTGGGAAACTAGGTTTTGCTCTTAATAAATACACAGGGAAAAAAATATGGGGCAATGGACCGGGCCGGGCTGGTTATGCAACACCTGTCATTTATCAATATAATGGTGAAAAATGCGCAATGATTTTTAGTCACAGACAGCTTAATGCAGTTAATGTTTCAACCGGAAAACTATTATGGTCCTTTCCATGGGTATTTGATGATGGGGCCGATTCACCCGATCCGGTTGTAGTAGGGAATCGTGTTTTTATCTCAACTGCATACCGTAATGGTGCCGCAATGATAGATTTTAAAGATAATAAGCCCGTACAAAAATGGTTTGATAAAAATATTCAGAATGAATTCGGAAGCAGTATATACATTAATGGATATGTTTATGTGCCTGTTGGTGATACTCGTCACCGAACCGCATACCTGAAGTGCATTGATTTTAATACAGGGAAGGAAATGTGGAGCCGCGATACTGGGCATTGTTCATTAATACACATTGATAATAAATTTATTGTACTCAATCAATGGGGTGAAATTACTGTAATGGAAGCCACTGAAAAAGGATATGAAGATCTTGCAACCGCAAAAATTGCCCAAACCTCAGATGAGATAAGATGTTGGACGGCCCCTGTTCTTGCAAATGGAAAACTTTATGTAAGAACAAATACCGGTGATTTGGTATGTGTAGATGTTTCTTTACATGCCAACGTAATTAACTAATGCAAATATTGTTTCGATAAACCTACCATAATTGGTGTCTGCCTAATATATATTAACCAAATTTTTAATAATTTTTTTTCAGTATTATTATTCCATATATTTGTGTAATAAACGATTGATTCATTAAAACTGCAAAAATGAAACATATTAAACCAATCGCTGTATTATTCATAAGCCTAATATTTTTATATTCCCCTTCATTAAAAAGCCAATGTGTGAGGGATACTAATAATATTTATTCCTTCATATATGATAATGCCAAATATGAGGTTGTAAAAGAAACCAAAACCTGGACTGGTGCATCTGCTTGTGCCGTTGAGAGAGGTGGAAAACTTACGGAGATCAATTCTAAGGAAGAACAGGATTCTATATTCTTTCACATTAATAATGCAGGTATAATAGCATCCAACACTACAGCACCTGATGGCGGAGGATCTTCTTATCTTTGGATTGGGGGGAATGATTTGGCTGTAGAAGGCCAATGGGTATGGAATGGTGATAACGATACCATCTCAGTTCAGTTTTGGCAAGGTACAAGGACAGGATCTGCTGTTGGTGGTTTGTATAATAACTGGGGAAACGAACCGGACAACTGGTCTAACCAGGATGCTATAGGCCTCGCTCTTACGAACTGGCCATTGGGAACAGCAGGTCAATGGAATGATATTGACCATACTAATACACTATATTTTGTAATTGAGTATGATCAAGATCTTTCTGGAATTATTGAACCGGCAGAAGTTAAAAAAACCATTAATATTTTCCCAAATCCCGCTTCCGACAGAGTAAAAATATCTATTAAAGGTTTCCATACTGCTGATAATAATAATACAATCAGCATTTATAATACAATTGGAATGGTGATAAAAAAAGTAATAGTTAATAAAACTGAATTTGATATTTCATTATCAAATATGAACAGGGGAATATATTTTCTTATTCTTGAAACCTCAGACTATGTCAGCCCTCCGGCAAAACTAATTGTTAAATAAAAAATATTAAATTTTTGCCTTTATCTTTACTAAATGAATACAGGCAAAAAATCCCCATACATTTCAATTGTAATGGCAGTCAAGAATTCTGAACCATTTTTAGTTGACTGTCTTGATTCAATTATAGATCAAACCTATAAAAACTGGGAATTAATAGCTGTTAACGACCATTCTACTGACCGGACTGAGGAAATTCTGAATGAATACTCAAATATTGATAATCGTATCAGGGTGTTTCAGAGTGAAGGGAATAAATTGATTCCAGCCCTTCAAACCGGACATAAAAAATGCAGGGGTACTTTGATAAATCGAATGGACTCGGACGATAAAATGCCGGATTACAAATTACAAGTACTTGTAGATGAATGGGAAAAACATGGAAAAGGGAACATTATTGCAGGAGGCACACAACACTTTGTTGATGAAGGAAAAGTCGGAGAAGGATTTTTACGTTATGACAAATGGCTAAATGATGTTGCCCGGCGAAATGCACATTATCAGGAAATATATCATGAATGTGTAATACCCTCACATTGCTGGATAATACATAAAGACGATTTCAAATCTGTAGGGGCCTTTAATTCTGATATATATCCTGAAGATTACGATCTGTGTTTTCGCTTTTATAAAAACGGTTTGAAAATTATTGGCATAGACAAGGTTCTGCATTATTGGCGTGATCACTCAATACGCATTTCCCGCACATGGGATTGTTATAAAGACAACAGGTATTTTGACCTTAAGCTTAACATTTTTTTTGAAATCGACAGAGATACTGACCGGCCGCTTGTATTATGGGGAGGAGGCCAAAATGGAAAAGATATGGCCAGGTTACTGAAGAATAAAAATAACCATTTTCACTGGGTATGCGATAATCATAAAAAAATTGGAAAAGATATATACGGAGTTATCATGGAGAATTTCAATATAATTCCGGAGATTGATAATCCTCAAATAATGATAGTAGTCAGCTCACCTGACGGTAAAATCAATATTCGCAAACAGCTTATTTCCTGGGACAAAAAACCAGTAAAAGATTTCTGGTTTTTTGCATGATAAATATTAATATCATGATAAGATGTTTTATATTTGATGAATAACAAAATAAATTAATAATTATATTTTAAAAAATAGTATTATGCAATTCTTCTCAAACCTAAAGTCATTATCGTGGTTTTTATTAGCATTATTAATTATATCATGCAATCAGGATAAAAACAGTGCAGAAAATGTTTTATGGAAAAAACAAGCCAAAAAAGTAACAATTATTCGTGATAAATTTGGAGTGCCACACATTTATGGCAAAACCGATGCGAATGTGGTTTTTGGTTTAATGTATGCCCAGTGTGAAGATGATTTTAACAGGGTTGAAGTCAATTATATTAATGCAATGGGCCGTATGGCGGAGGTCGAAGGCGAATCACAACTATACACCGACCTTCGTATGCAGTTATATATTAACCCCGAAGAAGTAAAAAAAGAATATGATAACAGTCCTGAATGGCTAAAAAAACTAATGGATGCTTTTGCCGATGGTATAAATTATTATTTATACACTCACCCTGAAGTCAAACCGAAACTTTTAACTCATTTTGAACCATGGATGGCACTAACATTTAGTGAAGGAAGTATTGGAGGAGATATTGAAAGGATTTCAACCCGTGGGTTAGAATCATTTTATGCTAAAAAGAATGAACCGGTAGCATATCTCGAAAAAAAGAAAGAAGATTTTTACACTGAACCACAAGGCTCAAACGGATTCGCAATTGCACCAAAATTAACAACATCAGGAAATGCACTCTTCCTTATTAATCCACATACATCTTTCTTCTTCAGAAGTGAAGTACACATGGTAAGTGAGGAAGGACTAAACGCATATGGTGCAGTTACCTGGGGACAATTTTTTGTTTACCAGGGTTTTAATGAGCAATGCGGATGGATGCATACCTCATCCAGAGCCGATGCAATTGATTATTATCTTGAAACTATTGAAGAAAAAGATGGTAAATTTTATTACAAACATGGTGATAATTTAAAAGAGGTGAAAGAAAGAAAAATCAATCTTTCATTTAAAGACGGAGATCAAATAAAAAGTAAAGAATTTACAGCTCTTTACACTCATCATGGGCCAATTATTAGAAAACAAAATGATAAGTGGGTCAGTATCAGTCTTATGGTTGAGCATGAAAAGGCGCTTACACAATCTTATATGAGAACAAAGGCCGATTCTTATGAAGCATTTAAAAAGACTATGGATTTAAATACAAATTCATCTAATAATACTGTTTATGCCGATCAGGAAGGTAATATAGCATATTTCCATGGAAATTTTATTCCCAGAAGGAATGAGGGATTTAATTGGGGTGGTACAGTTGATGGAAGTAATCCTGATACCGACTGGAAAGGACTACATACTGTAGATGAAATGATACTTATTAAAAATCCAGAAAACGGATGGATACAGAACTGTAACTCAACTCCATTTACTGCATCCGGAGAGTATAGCCCTAAAAAAGAAGATTATCCTGATTATATGGCACCTGACGAGGAGAACGCACGTGGTTTACACGCTGTAAGAGTACTGAAAAACAAAAACGATTTTACTCTGGATAAATTAATTGAAGCTGCTTATGATTCTTATTTACCTGCATTTGAAAATATGATTCCTGCACTTGTCAGTGCATATGATAAAGTTTCCCTTACTAATGCAAATGTTAAAGAAAAACTGGCAGAACCAATATCTGAATTGCGTGATTGGGATTTCCGTTTCTCACTAAATTCAATAGCCACCTCTATTGCAATTTTCTGGGGACCTGAAATTATGAGAAATACCAGGTCAGCTGGAAGAATACCCGGATCCTCAACATTCGATCATATTGCATCTAAAGGTGATCCGGAAATTATGACAGAAACACTTTTAAATGTAATTAATAAGCTTGAAGATGATTTTGGAACATGGAAAACTCCATGGGGTGAGATCAACAGGTACCAGCGTAATAATGGAGATATTGTTCAAAAATTCGATGATGAGGCTCCAAGTCTACCAGTATATTTTGCCTCATCAAGATGGGGGTCATTAGCCTCTTTTGGAGCAAGAACATATCCCGGAACAAAAAAAATGTACGGGACAAGTGGAAATAGTTTTGTTGCTATTGTTGAATTTGGAGAGAAGTTAAAAGCAAAAAGCATTTTGGCCGGAGGCATTTCTGGTGATACAGATTCGCCCCACTTCAACGACCAGGCATTAATGTACAGCAAAGGAGAATTTAAGGATGTTCTTTATTACAAAGAAGACGTTAAAAAGAATGCTGAAAGAACATACAATCCTGGAAAATAAGATTCAATAGTTATTTACTCGCTGCGTTCGTGTAATTCGTTCGCTTTGCTCACGTAATTCAATTGAACAACAATCGAATTACAATTGAATTACCTTTACTTTGATATATTGATTCTCAATTTGATTTTGATTATTTTTAAAACCTAAGCAACCTTATATTAATATATTGCATCTTATAAATATTAATTAATTTATATTTAAAGAAAATGAAAAAAAATGTTTTTATAATCGCATTTATTCTGGCTTTTGTTATTACCGGTTGTGATAAAGAGAAAAATGAAATAATAAATACAATAATTTTCGGTGATACAACTGAAATATCAATGAATGAAAAACTATATAATTACGAGAATAATATCAGCATAAAACTTGATTCAATATTGAACGATTCAAGATGCCCAGCAAGTGTGGATTGTATCTGGGCCGGGAATGCTGAAGTAAAATATATATTCACACAAAATGATATTGAAAACACCATTATTCTGAACACCTTAGGTGGGTCTAACTTCAAAAGTGATACAATTATTACTGGATATACAATTGAATTAATAAATCTTTATCCCTACCCTGAAGAACCAGGTGAAATCGGACAAGGGAATTATTATTCTGATGTTCTGGTTTTAAAGAATTAATTTGGTCAATTCGTTTCTGGCAATTTATTCGATATACTGAATGTTTTACTCAATTTTTTCTATTTCAACCCAAAATGGTAATATCTTTTTTGAATCTATAGAATAAAAAGGTATTAAATCGCAATTCATTTTGGGAAGGTATATGTTTTTCATTATAATGATATCTGTGTCGTTTTTTTCATTTTTCATTTGGTTTATAATAGTTTTTGTTTCAAGATACATTCGGCCATTAGCCTTAATCGGCTTAATAAATTTAAATTTGATATTATAAAGCCCTTCGTAAATACTAACTTTCCATTTTCCAAATATTTCTTCTTGTGCCCAAATCCCACGCTGACCATCTGCATCGTTTCTATTGAGTATTACAGGATTTTCATGTTTGCTTCCAATTATTATATAAGGCGGATTAATAAGATTATCTGAATTTATTAACTCTTCATAAAATTGGTCAAGATCTGACTTCAGATCACTGGCCACACATATATTTTCCATTACAATATTGTTTTGTTCATAAGGATCTTTTTTAAGGTTGAATAATTCAAATTTTTCAATTGTAGAATTATAATCTGTATTTCCAACGAGTTTGTAACTGCCTTTTTGAAGTGCCATATTATTGTAACGCTCGGGATATCGTCTTGTCCAGTAAAAAAACAATGCCCTGTCTATCCAATCAACCTCTTCCTCATTAATAAGTGGAAGAAGGCTCTTACCGTCAATTAACCTGTCTTTTGGTAATTCAACATTACATATATTCGAAAGTGTTGGCAAAATATCAATGTGAGCAGTCAGGGTTTCAATATCTTTATTCCCTTCAAATAATGCAGGGTAGCTCATGAAAAATGGAACCCTTACACCACCTTGAAATACACTGCCTTTTCGTCCTCGCATTCCTCCTACATATCTGGTTTGCTGAGGTCCATTGTCTGTCATAAATATTACAAGTGTATTTTCTTTAATATTTAAATCATCCAACAATTGCAACAAATTGCCAATGTTATCATCAATATTTGTAACCATTGCATAAACTTTTCTTGCATCCTCTTTGTCTTTCTGGCTCATTTTTGCAAATGGTCTGTTGTTTTTCTCAAATCCGGAAGACGGGTCAATATTTTTATATAATTGATAATACTTATCGGGAACCTGTAAAGGTGTATGAGGAGCGTTAAAAGAAAGATAACAGAAAAAAGGCGAATGTTGGTTCGTTTTTATAAAATCTATGGCCTGTGATGTAAAAATATCAGAGCAATAACCTTTGTATGCTTCTTGTTGTCCGTTATGCCAAAGTACCGGGTTAAAGTAACTACTGTCTCTGTTAAAATAAGTTGTAAAATCGCCAACTTGTCCCATTCCTCCTGATAGATGTATCAACGATTCATCAAAACCCTGATCATTTGGCCTGTATGGATAATTATCGCCTAAATGCCACTTGCCAAATATTCCGGTTTTATAATCAGCCTGTTTCAGCATTTCAGCAATAGTTACCTCAGTGGAGGCCATTATTGCTCCGCCATTATAAGTATCTCTAATACCTGTACGCAATGAATAACGTCCTGTCATCAAACTTGATCGTGTCGGAGCACTCACCGGTGAAACATAAAAGTTATTTAATCTTATACTTTCACTTGCGAATTTATCTATAACAGGTGTTTTTACATGAGGATTCCCGGTAATACCTAAATCTCCATAACCTTGATCATCAGTCATAATTATAATCACATTTGGATGTGATTTTTCCTGAGCGAAACTCAAACCAGATATTGCCAGTAAACCAGAGCTTACTAGTATGCCAGTATTTTTAATGTTCATATATATTTAATCATCCAGATAAGGTGCTCACATTTAAATTATTTCTTAAGTTGCTTTTTTTTAGCTAGCCAAAAATTCATCTTCTCTATTAAAAGATCAGGACTAATTGGTTTCGACAAATAATCATCACAACCAGCTTTAAAAGCTTTTTCTTTATCGCCCCTTATTGCATAGGCTGTTTGTGCTAATATAGGAAGGTCCGGACGAAATTTTTTAATTTCTTTGGTTGCTTCAAGTCCATTCTTATCAGGCATCCTGATATCCATCAAAACAAGATCTATCTTATTCTCTTTTTTGCATTTTTCAATTGCTTCAAATCCGTTTTTTGCCCTGATAATTGTTGCATTTGTATCTTCGAGGAAATTCTCCATCAGGTAATAACTTTCATCCATATCTTCAGCAATAAGAATTGTTTTATCATTCCAATTAATTATTTCCCTGACAGAAGATTTACTTACTATATTAGTCACATTACATCTTCTATAAGGAATTGTAAAATAAAAGATTGATCCTTGTCTAGGTTCTGATTCTACCCAAATTTTACCCCCAAGCAGTTTTATAATTGCTTTTGCTATTGTAAGTCCGAGACCTGTACCTTCAATTAATCTTGTTGTTGAATTATCTTCCTGCATAAATCGATCAAAAATCATTTCTTGTCTGTTTTTTTGTATGCCTCCTCCGGTATCTTTTACAAAAAACTCTAATAATTCACTATTGTTTTTTTCCTTTTTTAAAGTATACCCCCATTCTATTTTACCTTTTTCAGTAAATTTATATGCATTCTCAACCAGGTTGATAAGTATTTGCTGAAGCCGTGTGCTATCAATCAGAATATTAGCCTTATTGTCAGGTAAATCTTTACTTATGATTAACTCAATTTTCTTATTCTTTATCTTATCCTTAATCTTATATATATCTAAAATATTATCAAGCATAATATTAATATTACACTCTTTATTTTCAATTTTAATAATCCCGGCTTCAATCTGGGATATATCAATTATATCATTTATAATGTTTAATAAATGTTCCCCGTTGTTAATTATAATCTTTGCAAACTCATTTAGTTGTTCTTCTGTTTCAACTGTTGACAACAAATTGGAGAATCCAATTATTGCATTCATTGGAGTTCGAATTTCATGAGACATGTTTGCCAGAAAGGATGATTTTAATCTATCACTCTCTTCAGCTTTAATTAATGCTTTTTTTATTCTTTCTTCTGCTTGCTTGCGTTCGCTAATATCCATAATAATTGATGCAAACATGCTTTCATTTTCAAATTGTATAAGTTGCATATGCACTTCTACATTATATAATGATTGATCTTTACGTTGATGAACGGTTTCAAATACGATCTTTTCTTTTTCTTTTTTGAGTAGTGGTGCAATCAATTTTGCAAAAGATTCACTTGTATATTCAGGTTTTATATCAAGTGGAGTAAGTTCTTTCAACTCTTCCATTGTATAGCCCAAATTCCGTTGGGCAGAAAGATTCACCTGACTAAACTTAAATGTATCAGAATCAAACAAAAATATTTCATTTAGGGAGTCCTCTAAAATACGGCTAAAACGTTGGATTAGTTCTTCTGATTTCTTACGTTCGGTGATATTTCGCGAATTTACAACAAAACCTGAAACCTTATTCTCCTCATCAATATATGGAAAATAATTAATATCCAGATAACACTTTCCAAAGTCTGGAAGCTCGAACCAAGTTTGATAATTTACATCTATTCCACTTAAACAAAGGTCGGCATGAGGTTTGATTACGGTTTTGAAGAACTCTTTTCCAAACAAGTTAGCTACAGAATTCCCAATCAACTTTTCACGGCTTAACTTAAATCCCTCCAAATAAGCACTATTTACAGCAAGGTATTTGTATTTTTTATCCAGAAGGGCCATCATATCAGATGAACTTGATACAATACGTTCATATTGATGTAAAATTTCTTCTGCACGGTTTTTTTCAGTGATATCTTCAATAATTGTAACAAAATAACCTTTTTGTGTACTATAAGCAAAAATAGAATACCACTTATTAATTGATTCGGAAAAGCTTTGAAATTGAATATGTTTTCCTTCAAGAGCAACTTTACCATAAATACCTATCCAATCAGTAGAATCTTTTTCAATCCCTGGCAGAACTTCAGTAACATTTTTACCAATAATATCTTTACGTTTTAATCCTGTAATATTTTCAAAACCCTGGTTTATTTCAATGAAATTATAGTCGATTGGTTTTCCATTATTATCTGTTACAATCTTGTGGTAGGCTAAACCATTAATCATATTTTCAAACATTAAGCGATATTTTTTTTCGCTCTCCTGGAGTGCTTGCTCTGTTTTCTTGCGTTTTGTTACATCACGTGCAATACCAAGAATCGCTGTTTTGTTTTTTAATTTTATTGGATAAGAACTGATCTCGACCGGAATACTACTGCCATCTTTGCGAGCAAGAATATATTCATCAGGTCCAGTTTTTTTTCCCTGGACACTTTTTGCCATACTTTTTATTGCTTTTGGTATTTGATTTGCAGACAAGAGGTTGAGTTTTAAAAAACTTTTCCCAATCAGCTCTTCCTTTTTATAACCCAGAATATCCTCAGCTGATTTGTTTCCATCAAGAAATTTTCCTTTAAGATCGTTCAGATAAATAGCATCCGGTGCAGATTCAAATATTATTCTCAATCTTTCTTCCGAGTTTTTTAATATCTCATTCATCTGCTTGCGGTCAGTTATATCACGTGAAACATTGGCCAGATATTGAAGTTCTCCAGTGTCAGGATCTTTAATGCTAAATGTCATAGCATATACATCCGTAAGTTTGCCGGTTTTTAAATTGCGATATTGCAAGTCTCCCTCCCAGGTTTCCCCTCTCATTAGTGCAGGTAATAGTTCTTTCTCTACTTTTGTCTTCAAATTGTCGGGAATAACATTCATGATATTAACATTCTCCACTTCATGAGGTTCTATTCCCAGCATTTTGCATCCAGACTCATTCAGAAATGTCATTCTTCCATCGGTTGTACTGAGGTTTACCAGCTCACTACTGTAGTTTATAATTGCTGCGAGATTTTTCATTTCCTCCAGGGCCTTTTTTTGTATTGTTATATCTCTGCCTATGGATACCATGTATCGTGACTCATTCTTATCATCTTTTATCATCGAAGCACGGTATTCCATAGGAACCTTAGAACCGTCTTTGCATATAAGGTCCATCTCGATAACTTCCTCTTCTCCGTCAATGATTTTCTGAATTGCAGGCCCCTCTCTTTCCAAATCCTCCTGGCTATAATATGAATCTGGTGCATGCATACTGGCTATTTCCTCGTCGGTGTACCCGGAAACTTCACGGAAAGCCCGATTCCAGTGAATGGCCTTGCCTGAGGATGGTTCAAAGAGAAAAAAGGTGTCAAGTTGAGCATCCAGAGCAGTGTCAATGAACTTTTTGGCCTGAAAAAGTTCCTCCTCCGCTTGTTTTCGTTCGGTAATATCGCGATCAACACCACGGAATCCTTTGATTTCGCCTTTCAGGTCGATTATTGGGACTGCACTGCCTTCAAGATACCGCCAGCTTCCATCTTTATGCCTCCATCGGACAACAAGGTTTTGCCATCCAATCTTCTCAGATATCCAATAAGGTATCTTGGTCTCTACAATCTTTCTGTCCACCTCATGCATCAAATCGAAACTTGGATTTCCTACAATTTCTTCAATTGAATATCCTAATATGTTCTCAACTGCAGGATTAGAATAGGTGTGAATACCTTCCAAATTTATGGTCCATATCCAGTCATTGGTAGTATTAACAATTGAGTTAATTGTTTCTGTTTGCTCGTGAATTTCCTCTTCTGCCTTCTTTTGCCTGACTTTTATGATGTCATGCTTTTCGATTTTATTATTTAATTTTTCTATCTCTTTTAATAACTGTTCCCTGGTTTTATTTCCTGAATCTTCCATAATAATGTTTGATTTTATGCTGATATTGTGTTGATTGTGTCAGTCTCTGGCACGGTGAGTTCTTGGAGCTGCTATTCTGTTTAGTAATTTTCATTTGTGTGCAAATTAATACTTTACCCCATATTACTTATTGTGGCGTGTTAAGCGCTTTTCTTTATTTTTCACAAATATTAATTTATATCGACTTTTCGGACTCTCACGTTGCTCTATCTCAAATTTACCAATTGATTTAATTAATGGAGTCAACTTCTGAAAACCATAATTTCTAGGATCAAAATTCGGTTGTTTCTTTTGCAACAAACTTCCAACATCTCCCAAAAATGCCCATCCGTCGTCATCGGATAAATCCCTAATCGTTGTCGCAATTAATTTAATTTCCTTCGCTGTTATTTTATCGATCATATCCTTAGTCAAATCTTTTTCATATTCAGATTCTCTCTCTTTAGATTGGTTTTTCAAAATTTCTATGTAAACGAATTTGTCACATGCTACAATAAAAGGATTTGGTGTCTTTTTTTCTCCAATTCCAATTACTTGCATTCCAGCCTCTCTCAGTCGAGTTGCTAATCTGGTAAAATCACTGTCACTTGAAACTAAACAGAATCCATTTACTTTTTCAGAATAGAGAATATCCATAGCATCAATAATCATTGCTGAATCTGTAGCATTCTTTCCAGTTGTATATCCATATTGCTGAATTGGAGTAATAGCGTTCTCCAGTAACATGTTTTTCCATTTAGACAATTTAGGATTTGTCCAGTCACCATAAATCCTTTTGATGGTTGGATTTCCGTATTTGGCAATTTCTTCCATCATCTCTTTTACATATGCTGATGGTATATTATCCCCGTCAATTAGCACAGCTAAATTTATATTCATATAATATTAATTTTAGTTCAACTTCTCTTTAGTCGAGAATTTCTATTTTGTTTTCTCTTTGATGCAAATGAGTATAACGTACTAATGTACGAGCCTGTATGGGTTTTCAGGGAATTTTCCTTTCAAACCAATATAAAGATAAATATAAGTTCCGTACTTTCAAATCTGATCTATACCCAGCATGGCTTATAACAGCCTGTTAGCTAATGTGATTCATAATTCAATATACTATAATTTCTTTTGCAGGACAGCAGGCTCCATTAGTGGTATTACTGACGATTACAACTCTGTTATTTTTCTTTAATAAAATACAATAAGCTGTCTTCTATCCTGTAAAACATTGGTGCAAACTTAATTCTTGGGTATATAATTCGCAATCGTTTTGTTTCGTTTAATGTGAAATCAATTTCATTTCCTATTTCAAACAAAGGTGCGAAATTAATAAAATGTTCTTCTGCAGATTTTTTATTCCATCCGGCTTTGTCACTTAGTCCTTTAATAAAATCATCTTTTCTTGCCTGTAAGTTAACCATTCCACAATTGCTGTGTCCAATTAATGTTATATGTTTAACACCACCAATTGCTATTGCATATGAAATTTTAAATTCACTATATCTTAAATTTGCCCCACCGGTCCGAATAATAAAAGCAAAGTTGTCTGGAATGTGAATATGTTTACGATTATCCATACACATTCCTATTAATAGTTGTGCTTGTTTATATGTTTTAAATGATTTTTTGAGATTGTGGTACTCTAATAATAATCCTATTGGAGTATTCTTATATTCAGGCAATATGTCCTTTGTTTTTGTAATAGCTATTAATCTGTTCATTTTATCTTTTTTAAACAACAGCTGAGATCCGGATCATACAGGAAAATGAATAATAAATATACATAAATTCTAATTAATTATAAAGGGGGTTTCTATAAATGTGGTTATGTATTAAAAGGATTCCCTGCATTTTTTAATAGCATTATGCTGTTGAGTGTTGTTTTGTTTTTATTTATCATTTTACTTAAAACTAAATCTTTTCTATTACATAATAAACTGAATTATATTGTGGTGAATGTTTTTTTGACAATTCAATTTCTTTCAAATCGGTTTTAAATAATTTCAAAAATTCTTTATTTGAAATAGATGATATTTCTTTTTCGAGACATTTGAAGTAATCATTCCACCAGATTTTTTCGTCTAACACAAACCAAT
>JBHOTF010000010.1:0-64569 GCA_042584005.1 Bacteroidota bacterium | reverse complement strand
ATTCTAATTATTGCTCAAAACGATTTTGGATCGGCACTTGTGTATTTTTCTTTTATTCTGGTTTTATTCAGGGCGGGACTTCCGGGGAAATATATTTTATATATGATTTTTTTAATGATTTTGTTTTTTATATCCCTCATTATTGATCATATATATATAATACCAGGCTTATTAGTATTATTCTTTCTGAGATATTCATATATTATAAAACAAGTAAAAGAACCACTTATTTCATTTTCTATTTTAACCGGATTTACTCTAATTTGTATTGGTATAAATGAAGTTCTTAATCTGAATATCTCAATTATTGGAATTATACTTCTTTGTATTGGACTTGGAATGATAGGTATAATTATTTACAATAGAAGAGGAAATATTGGAAGTATTTTCCGAAATATAGCACTTCTTATTGTGGCATTATTCATTACTTTTTCAGTGAATTATGTATATAATAATATTCTTGAACCTTATCACAGACAGAGAATAGATCTTATGTTAGGGATTAAAAATGATCCACTTGGCGCAGGATATAATATTAATCAATCGAAAATAGCAATAGGTTCGGGAGGATTTTCCGGAAAGGGTTATCTGAAAGGTACACAAACAAAATATGAATTTGTTCCAGAACAGGCTACTGATTTTATTTTTTGTACTATTGGTGAAGAATGGGGATTTCTGGGAGCCGGAGCAGTAATTTTACTATTTGCAGGCCTTTTATCACGATTGGTTTTCATTGCTGAACGACAACGTTCAGAGTTTAGCAGGATTTATGGTTATTGTGTTGTGTCAATACTTTTTTTCCATTTTGCAATTAATATGGCCATGACTATCGGGCTATTTCCGGTAATTGGGATACCACTGCCCTTTATTAGTTATGGAGGGTCTTCATTACTGGCCTTTACCTTACTTTTTTTCATTTTTATCAGAATGGATTCTGAAAGACATCTGGTTATTGTATAATTAGGATATTATAAAGAATTCTTGTGGGCGAAATTTTCTTTTAATTCTTTTTTGGTTTATGATATTTTATCAATGGTATATTATGCTCTTTAATAACATAATCAGTTATATCAATAAAAAACTCTGAAAAATCCTGTTGTAATTCCGGGTAATTCTCATTTAGTATTTTCATTGCTTTATTTGTTTGATCGGGCAGGCTGGTTCTTCTTGCCATAATTTCAATAGCTTTCTGAATTCCTGATATTTTTGCATAAGATCCAAGCCTGTCAGTTGCAATTAAATTCGGGAGGAAGAATTTAACAGTAGCAGGTAAAAATTTGTAATGTTTTACTAGTGAGAGATAAACATTTCTGGAAAATTCTGATAATGATATATCAGAATAAGCAGACCAGTTATTGGCCAGAAAATGGTCATAAAAAATGTCTATAATTACTCCTGAATATTTCTGATAGTCGTTTACTAACAATTGTTTGGATTTTTTAGTTATAAGATGACTATCTGTATAACTGTCAATTGACCTGTGTATAGTTATCCCTTTTTTAATATCTTCAGGAAAAGAATTAACTTTTTTCCCTTTTACCCAGTCGGCTATAAAATTACCAGTTATTATTTTCTTGTTTTGACCTGATAAAAATGAATGAGCTAAAAAATTCATTTAAAATAGATTATAATTAGATAAAAGTTTTTTGTTAAAATATGCAATAAAAAACATATCCTGCATTCAAAGATACTCGATCCCCGGGCGAATTTAGTCATTTAATTTTACATCAGTTTTTATCTGAAGTTTAATCTTTTTAGTGGATTTATCATTGGAAAGTCTTATCTTAAGATGTATATTTGCTGACATACAAAAATTGATTTACATACTGTTTAATAAATTAAAATAGAAGCAAATATGGAAAAACGAAAAGTTATAATTATAGGCGCTGCAGGAAGAGATTTTCATAACTTTAACACATTTTACAGAAATAATGAGTTTTATGATGTAGTAGCCTATACTGCTGCTCAAATTCCAGATATTGATGGAAGAAAATACCCTGCCGAACTTGCAGGAAAATTATACCCAAACGGAATACCAATTTTTGCAGAAGAAGAGTTAACGGCAAAAATCAAAGAATTGGACGTTGATGATTGTGTGTTTTCATATAGTGATGTTGCATATCAAAAAGTAATGGAGAAGAGTGCTATTGTTAATGCCGCAGGTGCAAATTTTGTACTATTAGGCCCCGGTGATACAATGATAAAAAGTAAAAAACCCCTTATTGCTGTTGTTGCCACACGAACGGGTTGTGGAAAAAGTCAGACTTCAAGAAGAGTAATTGAATTGCTTATGGAAAAAGGGCTTAAGGTTGTGGCTGTTCGTCATCCAATGCCATATGGTGACCTTGTTGCTCAAAAAGTTCAAAGGTATGCTGTTATTGATGATCTGGAAAAACATGAATGTACTGTAGAAGAAATGGAAGAATACGAACCTCACATTGTAAGAGGTAATGTAATATATGCTGGTGTAGATTATGAAGCAATTCTTCGTGAAGCCGAGGTTGATCCTGATGGTTGTGATGTAGTTATTTGGGACGGCGGTAATAATGATTTTTCATTTTATAAACCAGACCTTACAATTACAGTAGCTGACCCACATCGTCCTGGTGATGAATTGTCTTATTACCCTGGTGAAGTTAATATCAGACTGGCTGATATTGTTGTTATTAACAAAATGGATACTGCCGATAATGAGGGCATACAGATTGTAAGAGATAATATTGCAAAGGTTAACCCAAATGCAGTTGTAATTGACGGAGCCTCACCTATTAAGGTTGATAATCCGGAACTAATAAAAGGCAAAAAAGTACTTGTTGTTGAGGATGGCCCCACATTAACTCATGGTGGAATGAAAATAGGTGCAGGTACTGTTGCTGCTAAAAAGTTTGGTGCAGGTGAATTAGTTGATCCAAGACAATATGCTGTTGGAAAATTAAAAGAAACATTTGAAATTTATCCTCATATTGGAATTTTACTTCCGGCGATGGGCTATAGTCCGGAGCAATTAAAGGATCTTGAAACAACAATTAATAATACTGAATGTGATTCAGTTGTTATTGGAACTCCAATAGATCTGAACAGAATTATTAATATAAAGAAACCAAACACCAGGGTATATTATGATCTACAAGAAATTGGGAATCCAAATCTTGAAGAACAGATCAAAATATTCATTACTAAACATAATCTTCAAAAATAATTACAAAGCTATAAGATCAGTATGTATTTTTGATGCGAAAAAATAAGTAATGGTATTTAGTAGTAGTTTATTTTTATTGTATTTTTTCCCTGTTTTTATAATATTATATTTTATTACTCCGGTAAAATATAAGAATTACTTTGCATTGTTTGCAAGTGTATTATTTTATAGCTGGGGTGGACCACGATTTATCTTTATTGTTGCGGCTTCGATAATAGCCGATTTTTATATTATCAGAACAATGTCAATGACCCAGGAAGGAAAAAGGAAAAACCTATTCCTGGCTTTATCAGTGATTTTGAATGTTGGATTATTGCTCTACTTCAAATACGCAAACTTTTTTGTAGATAATATTAATAGTGCTCTTACAGGCATGGGATTCTCAAATTTGTCGTGGACCAGAGTAGCTTTGCCAATTGGTATATCCTTTTTTACATTTCAGAAATTATCCTATTCTGTTGATGTCTATAGAAAAGTGCATAAATCTCTTTCCAAAATAAGTGATTATGCATTGTATATTATTCTGTTTCCCCAGTTGATTGCAGGACCTATTGTGAGATTTCACGAAATCGCAGACCAACTTGTTGATAGAAGCAAGCAATATACAATTGATAATAAGCTGATTGGGTTTTACAGATTTGTTATTGGTTTATCAAAGAAGGTTTTAATTGCAAATGTCCTGGGCGCGGAGGTTGATAGAATATTTGCATTGGGAGGAGCTGAATTAAATACTCCTCTGGCCTGGTTTGGAGTAATAGCATACTCATTCCAGATATATTATGATTTTTCAGGATATTCTGATATGGCAATTGGAATCGGCAGGATGATGGGTTTTGTTTTTCCGGAGAATTTTAACAATCCATATATTTCATGGAATATCACTGAATTTTGGCGGCGTTGGCATATTACACTAGGTAGGTGGATGAGGGACTACCTTTATATACCTTTGGGAGGGAGTAAAGTTAGTACTAAACGCCGTCTGTTTTTTAATCTTTGGGTGGTATTCCTGATATCAGGATTGTGGCATGGTGCAGCGTGGAATTTTGTTATTTGGGGAGGTTTTCATGGATTATTTCTTGTTCTTGATAAGATTTTCTTAATAAAATTTACAAAGAAAATAGGCCAAATACCAAGTATTTTTCTTACTTACCTGATTACTTTGATAGGCTGGGTATTATTTAGGGCCTCCAGTATAGACCATGCATTTGTTTATATCAAGAAAATGTTCTCAACTGATATACGTGATAAAGGCCTTGAGTTAACACCAGATATCTGGATAATACTGATAATTGCATTCTTTTTTGCATTTTTTGCTGCAATTAGTGGCGTAGAGAAATGGCAAAACAAAATGTTAAATGAAAAATATAAACTTAAACCGGCAATATTAATGACAATGGCTGCAATTATCTTTTTTGCATTATGTGTTGCCTCAATAACTTCATCGGGATTTAATCCTTTTATTTATTTTAGATTCTGATAATAATTTATGCTGGAAAAGAAAATTAAAAATATTATTCTGATAATCATTTGCCTGGTAATGTTTGTTCCAATCGGCCAAAATATTTTTCATTTTTTTCCTGAAAAAAGATTGGTTGGAGTACCTGACCCTGCCTCATTACCTGAATTTACATTAACAAAGTGGCTTGATGGTGAGTTTCAGTCAGGATTTGATAATTCAGTGAACGAAAATATTGGATTTAGAGGTTTTTTAATCCGTTTAAAAAACCAGATAGATTATTCCATTTATAGAAAAGCAAATGCATCCGGAGTTATTGTTGGAAAAAATAAAACATTATTTGAATGGGATTATATACGTGAATATATTGGAAGGGATTTTATTGGAAAGGAGGCTATAGATAAAAAGTTTTCAAGGACAAGGTACATTCAACAGGAATTAAAAAAGAAAGGCGTTGACCTTATCTTCATTTTTGAACCCGGAAAAGCAAGTTTTCAACCAGAAGATATACCTGATAGGTACAGACCTGAGAATAGAAGCCTGACAAATTATGATTATATGCGAAAATCTGCAGATTCTTTAGGTGTTGAATATCTTGACCTGAACGATTATTTTATTCAAATGAAGGATACAGCAAGTTATCCGTTATTTACAAAAGGAGGAACACACTGGAGTATATATGGAATGAATCTGGCAGTAGATACTCTTATAAAATATATTGAAAAGAAGCGTGATATAGATATGCCAGACATGAAAATTCTTGATATTGAACCAAGTAATATTCCAAGAACAACTGATAATGATTTGCTTAAAATAATGAATCTTCTAAAAGAGCCAAGGAAAGAAGAATTTGGCTATCCAGTTGTTGAGTACTACCATGATTCAACCAAAACCCGGCCAAGAGTGTATTGTGTGGGGGATAGTTTTTATCTTAATTTAGTGTTTACCGGTATTCCTCAAACAATTTTTAGTTATTCAGATTTTATGTATTATTACCATGATACCGTATATAAAGAAAAAGTTATAAATCCTGATGATTTGCTTGAAAGAACAGAATATCAGGATGTAATATTAGTAATGATCACTGAGCGTTTTTTATATAAATACGCATGGGGATATATAGATGATTTATACCAGTTGATGAGTGGCGAAATAGATTCCAAAAATGATGTTTACTATTATGAGAACAGAATAAGATTTGATTATAAATGGTTTGATAAAATTATTATACAGGCAAGTAACAGAGGAATTAAAGCTGAAGATTTTATCAGAGATAATGCAGAATACATGGTTTTTCTTGATAAACAAAAAGATAAACAAAAAGAAGAACAAAAAGAGAAAGAAAAATCAGGCCTTGAAAAATATATTAATGCAATAAAAAGTGATTCTGTGTGGCTGGATCATGTGAGGCAAAAAGCTATTAAGAATAATATCAGCCTTGATTCGATGATACGATTAGATGCTGAGTGGTCTTTAAATCAATCAAGGCTTACCAAGTAGCTTAAACATATTCTTCTTATATTCTTCAACACCTGGCTGGTCAAAAGGATTGACACCGAGAGCATATCCACTTATTGCACAGGCCTTTTCGAAGAAATAGATTAACTGACCCATATAATATTCATTTAACTCAGGAATAGTAATATTAATATTAGGAACCCCTCCTTCAAGATGGGCGATTAATGTTCCCTGTTCTGCCATTTTATTCACCTCACTTATCCTTTTGCCTGAAATATAATTCAAATTATCAAGATCATTATAATCATGAGGAATCCTTAATTCATGTTTAACTTGTTCAACAGAAATGACTGTTTCAAATATGTTTCTTTTTCCTTCCTGAATATATTGCCCCATTGAATGCAAGTCGGTTGTAAGATCCACACATGCCGGAAATATTCCTTTACCTTCTTTTCCTTCACTTTCGCCGAATAACTGTTTCCACCATTCAGCAAAATAATGCAATTTAGGATTATAATTTACGAGTATTTCAATAATTTTACCCTCATTATAAAGGCTATTACGAGCTGCTGCATATTTTGCAGCGGGATTTTGATCGAAAGGAATATCCGGACCGGTAAGTTTTTCCATTTGTAATGCTCCCCCAATCAATTTTTCAATATCATATCCTGCAAGAGCTATTGGTAATAATCCAACAGAAGATAAAACTGAGAATCGTCCGCCAATGTTATCCGGTATGCCTAAAGTTTTAAAACCTTCCTTTTTTGCAATTTTTCCCAGAGCTCCTTTCTTTTCATCAGTGATAGCAATTATCCTGTTACTATAATTGTTTGAACCATATTTTTCCTCCAGCTTTTCCTTTAATACTCTGAAAGCGATTGCAGGTTCAGTTGTTGTACCTGATTTAGATATTACAACTAAAGAAAATGATTTGTTTTCCAACAACTTTGTAAGTTCAAATAAGTAATCTTCACAAATATTAAAACCTGCAAATATTATTTTTGGTCCTGATGATTTTTTTAATAATTGGAAACTATCAGATAAAGCAGCAATTACAGCTTTTGCGCCAAGATAAGAGCCTCCGATACCGATTACTACAATATAATCTGTTTTATTATAGAAAGTTGTTGCTAAACTCTTAATTTCTTTGATTTTCTCAGGATGCATATAAGAATTTGTGTCTAACCATCCAAGAAATTCATTTCCTTTTCCACTTTTATTATGCAGGGTTTTTATGTTTTCCTTAATTTGAACTTCTTGTCCAAAAATCTTTTCATTCGGGATAGTATCAAATATATTATCAATTTTTAATTTTAAATTTTCCACAAAAAATATTAATTAGGTAATAATAATAACATGATTGGAATATAAATATTTAAAGTTGTTCTGATAAAGATAATAGTTTTATATCAGTTTTTTAGTCAGAAGTTTCATTTCAGCAGATGGAGATTTTCCTTCATAAAGAACATTATAAACGGCATCACAAATAGGCATTTTTACATTATATTCCTTGTTTACCTCGTGAATAGAATTGGTTGAATAATATCCTTCAGCAACCATATTCATTTCAAGTTTAGCATTATCCAATGAGTAACCTTTTCCAATCATTGTTCCAAAACTCCTGTTTCTGCTGAATTGTGAATATGCAGTAACCAAAAGATCACCCAGATAGGCAGAACTGTTCATATCGCGTGAGTTCGGATGTACAGTGTCGATAAAACGTTTAATTTCCTGAATAGCGTTTGAAATTAATACTGACAAAAAATTATCTCCGTAGCCAAGTCCATGAAAAATACCTGCGGCTATTGCGGCAATATTTTTAATCACAGCAGAATATTCTGTTCCATAAATATCATCAGAAACAAAACAATTAATAAATCTGCATTTAAATCTGCCAGCCATATATTTTGCCTTTTCTGTGTCTTTAGAAGAGAAAGTAAGGTATGACAACCTCTCCAGAGCTACCTCTTCAGCATGACAAGGGCCTGAAATTATTCCAATAGAATTTATTGGGACTCCATAATTTCCATTTAAGAACTCTGCTATTGTAAGATGTTTTTCAGGAATAATACCTTTTATAGCAGAAAATATTATTTTATTTTCCAGTCCGATTGTTAATTTATCCAATGCCTTTTGAAGAAAGGCTGAAGGAATTGAAAGAATTAATATATCCGATGAATTTACTATTTCATTGATATCAGTATAAATATTAACCCTTTTAGGGTCGATTATTACTGAACTGAGATATTTAGGATTTCTATGAAGTTTCTTTATTAATAAAGCAGTGCCCTTATCCCTCATGTACCAGTTAATAGTTGAATTATTATAGCTAAGAATTTTGACAATTGCAGTTGCCCAACTACCACCTCCTATTATTCCTATTTTATTATTAATAATCATATAATGTTTTAATCAATCCAGGAATTAACCTCATTTAAATCAGGATTAGTAAATCCTAATTTAAACTTTTTATTTGTTCCACATAAATCCTGATGTAATTTACCTGCTTTAACTTCTTTTAAAGAATCCACTGTTTGATACCCTAATTTTCTCAAAACCGGTATCCAAATTGATGGTATTCCCAATTCAGAAAACTTTATATCTTCATCTCGTTTTGCCTTTTGCTCAGGCCTCATTTGAGGAAAAAATATTACATCCTGAATAGAATTAGAATTTGTCATAATCATAGTAAGACGGTCTATTCCGATTCCCATCCCGGAAGTAGGCGGCATACCAAAATCAATAGCACGTAAAAAGTCCTCGTCTAACATCATTGCTTCTTCATCTCCACGCTTGGCCAGTAATAATTGTTCTTCAAATCTTTGTCGCTGGTCCACAGGATCGTTTAACTCAGAATATGCATTACAAATTTCTTTTCCATTGCAAATTGCTTCAAAGCGTTCAACCAAACCCTCTGTTTTACGGTGTTTCTTGGCTAAAGGAGACATTTCTATCGGATAATCAGTGATATATGTCGGTTGAATTAATTTACTTTCGCAACATTCCCCAAATATCTCATCGATTAATTTCCCCTTACCCATTGATGCATCTGTTTCCACTTTGAGGCTTTTAGCCGTTTTGAGTAATTCCTTTTCATCCATTGTAGAAATATCTATTCCTGTATACTTTTCTATAGCTTCAAACATAGTATACCTTTTCCATGGACGTTTGAAATCAATAATATTATCACCAACCTTTATTTTTGTTGTTCCATGAAGATCTAATGAAATCTTTTCCACCATTTCTTCTACAGTTTCCATCATCCAGAAATAGTCCTTATAAGCAACATAAAGCTCCATCTGAGTAAATTCAGGATTGTGAAATCTGTCCATACCTTCATTACGAAAATCTTTGGCAAACTCAAAAACTCCGTCAAATCCACCTACAATTAGTTTCTTCAGGTATAATTCATTAGCAATTCTCAGATACAATGTCTGATTCAGGGTATTATGATGTGTTTTAAAAGGACGGGCAGCTGCACCCCCATAAATTGGTTGTAGAATAGGTGTTTCTACCTCAAGATAACCTCTTTCGTTGAGGAATTCCCTCATTGAACCAATCAGTTTGGATCTTTTAACAAAGGTGTCTTTTACATCAGGATTTACGATAAGGTCAAGATAACGCTGACGATACCTTTGTTCGGCATCCTGAAAAGCATCATATTGTTTTCCATCCTTTTCCTTAACTATTGGTAAAGGTTTGATAGATTTACTAAGAACTACAAGTTCTTTAACAAAAACTGATCTTTCCCCCACCTGGGTAATAAAGGCATATCCTTTTATTCCAATTATATCTCCTATATCAAGTAATTTCTTAAAAACAGTATTATATAAATTTTTATCTTCTCCCGGACATAATTCATCCCGGTTTAAATAAATTTGAATTTTTCCGGCCCCATCCTGGATTTCAGCAAAAGAAGCCTTGCCCATAATCCTTCTTGACATAATTCTTCCTGCAATAATAACATCCTGATAATTTCCCTTATCAGGGTCAAAATTCTTAAGGATATCAGCCGAGCTGGTATTTACATGAAACATTTGAGCTGGATATGGATTAATATCCATTTCTTTAAGCTGTTTCATCGAGTTTCTTCTAATAATTTCCTGTTCGTTAAGATCTGAAATGCTCATAATAATTAAATCTTTTTGCAAATATATAATTATTATGTTGAATAGTGTTCTGAAAGTAAAGAGTAGTGAACGCTGTTTGATTACCAGGGAATGTAAAATCGTATTAAAATAATTTCAAAAAATAAATTATTCTTTAAATTGAAAATAATAAATAATTTTGCATTGTTTAGAAAATTGTTTGATGAGAATTAAAGAAAAAAGAAGACAAAAACCTGATTGGTTAAAAATCAAGTTGCCGGGAGGGGAAAAGTATTCAAAACTTAAGGGAATAATTCAATCGCATGGTTTACACACTATATGTACAAGCGGAAAATGTCCTAATGCCGGAGAATGTTGGAATGATGGAACTGCTACTTTTATGATTCTTGGAGAAATTTGTACCCGGTCATGTAAGTTTTGCTCGGTTATTTCAGGCAAACCACTTCCGCCCGATCCAAATGAACCGGACTTAATAGCAAAATCAATTAAATTAATGGAGCTTAAACATGCTGTTATTACGAGTGTGGATAGAGATGACCTGGAGGATGGCGGGGCGGAGATTTGGGCAAAAACAATTAATAAAGTTAAGGAATTAAATCCATCTGTGACTTTAGAAGTATTAATTCCGGATTTTGGTGCAAATATTAACTATTTGCAAAAAATAATTGAAACAAAGCCTGAAATAATATCACACAATCTTGAAACTATTAAAAGATTAACACCTCTTGTTAGAAGCAGGGCTGAATATTATAGTAGCCTTAAAATAATTAATTGGATTTCTGAATCGGGGATTGTTCCTAAATCAGGAATTATGCTTGGGCTTGGAGAAACATATACAGAGGTTCTTGAGTTAATGGACGATCTGATAGAAGTTGGTTGTAAGGTGTTTACAATAGGGCAATATTTACAGCCCTCTGACGAGCAATTGGAAGTTGTGGAATTTGTCAGGCCAGAGCTGTTTGAAAAGTATAAAAATATTGGACTTGAAAAAGGGTTTAAGATTGTTGAAAGTGGGCCTCTGGTAAGATCTTCCTATCATGCAGAAAAGCATATTATTTAATAATATTTTAATATGGGAAATAGAGTAAGTTATAATAATCTTGGATTAATTGATTATAAGGAGGCCTGGGAATATCAGGAAGAACTTCTTCAGGATGTGGTTAATAACAAACTAAATAATTCAAATAATGGAGATTATTTACAACACTTATTATTTTGCCAGCATCCGAATGTATACACTCTTGGTAAAAGTGGGACAGAAAACAACCTTCTGATAAATGAGGATTTTCTTAATAAAATAAATGCTAGATATTATAAAATAAACCGGGGTGGTGATATTACTTATCATGGCCCGGGACAATTAGTAGTTTATCCGATTTTTGATCTTGATAAATTTGGGATTGGTGTAAAAGACTATATTGTAAAATTAGAACAGGCCGTTATTAACCTGTTAATGAATTTTAATATACAGGCTGGACGTTTGCAGAATGCAACCGGTGTTTGGTTAGATCCGGAAAGTGAAAATATATCAAGAAAAATTTGTGCTATCGGTGTGCGTATAAGTAGATCTGTAACAATGCATGGACTGGCATTTAATATAAATACCGACCTTTCATACTATAATTATATTAATCCATGTGGTTTTACCGATAAAAGTGTAAGTTCTATGGAAAAAGAGCTTGGTGAGACACAGAATTATCAATTAATTGAAGAAAAACTTTTACAGGAGTTTAGAAATATTTTTAATCTGGATATTGTTTAAATAAACCCTAAAAAAAGTCAGGTTATATATTTCTTTGTTTACTTTTGTGTTAACTGACAAACATCGGTATTATGAGGAAAGAATGGCTATTTAGGGAAGATGTGGATACACAAGCAGTTGATGATTTAGCCGAATCATTAATGATTGACAAGATCCTTGCCAAGATTCTGATACAGAGAGATGTGCGCACTTATGATCAGGCAAATTATTTTTTCCGGCCTTCTTTATTAGATCTTCACGATCCATTTCTGATGAAAGATATGGATATTGCACTTGAAAGGATTGATGATGCAATCAATTCTGGCGAAAGTGTTCTTATTTATGGCGATTATGATGTTGACGGAACAACATCAGTTGCAATGTTGTATTCTTTTTTTAGAGCAAAATTTAAAAGAATAGAATTTTATATCCCGGATAGATATCTTGAAGGTTATGGTATTTCAAAAAAGGGCATTGAATATGCACATGAAAACAATTTTTCTCTAATTATTGCTATAGATTGTGGAATAAAAGCCATAGAAGAAATTAAATACGCCAGGGAAAAAATGATTGATGTGATAATCTGCGATCATCATTTTCCTGATGAAGAATTACCTGATGCTGTTGCCATTCTGAATCCAAAAAGAGCTGACTGTGATTACCCGTTTAAATTATTGTCTGGTTGTGGAGTCGGATTTAAATTACTTCAGGCATTTTCATCCAGAAATGATATACATTTTAAAAAACTTGAGGTTTATCTCGACTTATTATGTGTTAGTATTGCCTCTGATCTTGTTCCAATTATTGGTGAAAACAGAATATTTGCATATCACGGACTTAAAAGGCTTAGAAAAAATCCAAGGCTTGGATTTACTAAAATGCTTGACAGGTCAGGCTCAAATATCGAAGAATTGACCATAAATGATATCTCATTTAAAATCGGGCCCAAAATCAATGCTGCCGGAAGAATGGATTCCGGAAGAAAAGCAGTGGAATTATTAATTGTTAAAGGAGATAAATTAGCGAATGAATTACTGGAGATTATTGAAGATCATAATGATTCAAGAAAGTTAATTGATTCAAGCATAACTGAAACTGCTTTAAAAGAGTTAAAAGAAAACCAAAACAGTAAAAATCTTAAAGCAATAGTGCTTTATAATAAGGATTGGCATAAGGGTGTGATCGGGATTGTGGCTTCAAGATTAATTGAGGTTTATTATCGTCCAACTATTATTCTTGCAAAATCGAATGGGATGGTTACCGGATCGGGAAGGTCAGTAGAAGGTTTCGATATTTATAAAGCAATAGAATCCTGCAGTGAGTATCTGGAAACTTTTGGAGGGCATAAATATGCAGCCGGATTAACCTTAAAAGAAGGTAATCTGGAAGGGTTTAAAAAATCATTTGAAAATTACGTTGAAAATAATATTACCATAGATCAATTAAAACCCAGATTATTAGCAGATACATTGATTAATATTAGTGATATAACACCTAAATTCCTTCGAGTATTAAAACAATTTGGCCCATTCGGAATAGGAAATGCAAATCCGGTATTTATTACGAAGAATGTTGTAGGTACAGCACGTAAAGTAGGAAAGGAAAATGAACATCTGAAACTTGAGATCAGAGATGCAGATAATAATTTCTGCTTATCAGGAATAGCTTTTAAACAGGCTGATGGTTATGATATTATTAATAAAGGAATACCGTTTAATATTTGTTATACATTGGAAGAGAATACATATAATAATATTAAGAGTATTCAGCTTATGATATTAGATATCCAAAATTGTGAATCTGATTAATCATTTTGTAGAAAGTCGTTGCTAACCACAACCTTAAGGCTTCTTGGAATAATTGAAAATTTGAATGGAGAATATCCAAGAGACTCTCCATCAGTTTCCAGGCCTATATTCGAATCAGATTCTACAATAATAGATTCTCCTGTAAGTGTGATAACCTTGGGATGTTCTCCAATTGTTCCATTATATAAGCGGTGAATATTTTTTATAACATCGGGTTTGCTGATGTTTTTAATAATAGTTATATCAAATAATCCGTCATCTGGTATTGCAAAGGGTAATTGTTTCATTCCTCCTCCACTGTATTTATTAATGCCAATACTCATGCTGAATATATTTTCATTAATTTGATTTTTATCAACTGTAATTTTTGCTAATAATGGTTTATATGAAAATAAACTCAATAACAAATCTTTTAGATAGGAAAGCTGAGATGAACTTTTACCTTCCTTTTTCTTTTTATTAACCCGAAATACAACTTCTGCATCAAAACCTAATCCTGCAGCATTAATAAAATATTTTTTTTCAGTTTTCACATTAATATTATATGATCGGGAAGTGTTATACTCAACTAGGCCAATATCCTGAATAAAAGTTTGTCCGGATTTTATCACTTCAATTGCTTTTTCATAATCCTTTGGAATATTATACATTTTGCTCCAGTCGTTTCCGGTGCCGATTGAAATTGCAGCAAGAGTTATTTTATTGCTTGGATATTTCTTTTGAAGAAAAATTCCATTTACAATTTCATTTAATGTTCCGTCTCCGCCAATCGAAATTATTTTTGTAAAAGAATTATTAATGTATTCCTGGCATATTTCAAGAGCATGAGATGGATATTCTGAGAATACCGGGATAAAAGGTAAATCATTCTTTTTTAGAATAAGGGATATCTTTTTCCAGTCTTTTCTGCCAGTCCGTTTACCGGCATTTGGGTTAATTATAACAAGCCATTTATCCTTATTTCTGTTTATCATTAGAATTTTATTAATTGATTTTTACCAATTCATTTTTACCTTTTTTAAATATAAATATTGAAAGATAAAGAATATTATTCTTTTTTGTATTTTGTTGACAATGGCTAAGGTAAAAATTCACCAAATAATGTAAAAAATTGTACCTTTGAAAGTTTTAGATAATTAATTTTAAATATCAGTTTTACTTTTATTATGGGCAAAATTATTGCAATTGCAAATCAAAAAGGAGGGGTTGGTAAAACTACCACAGCTATTAATCTTGCAGCAAGTCTTGCAGTTTTAGAGCATAAAGTTTTATTGGTTGATGCAGATCCTCAATCAAATGCAACTTCAGGGGCAGGTTTTGATGTACGCAATATTAAAACAAGCATTTATGAAAGTATAGTTGATGAGGTACATCCAAAGGATATAATTCTTAATACTGAAATAAAAGGTTTTGATCTATTACCTTCGCATATTGACCTGGTTGGTGCAGAAATTGAGATACTTAATATGCCAAACAGGGAAAAAAAGATGAGTGATGTGCTTGAAAAAATAAGAGACAATTATGATTTTATTCTGATAGATTGTTCTCCTTCACTTGGTTTACTAACGGTAAATGCTCTTACTGCATCCGACTCTCTGATTATTCCTGTTCAATGTGAATATTTTGCACTTGAAGGACTCGGAAAATTACTGAATACAATTAAAATAATACAAAGCCGATTAAATCCGGCTCTTGAAATAGAAGGGTTTTTACTTACCATGTACGATTCAAGACTTCGCTTGTCTAACCAGGTTGTTGAAGAGGTTAAAAAACATTTTCTACAAATGGTATTTGACACTATTATTCAAAGAAATATCAGATTAGGAGAAGCCCCAAGTTATGGAAAACCCATTATTTTGTATGATGCAAATTCCAGAGGCTCATTAAATTACCTTAATCTTGCCAGAGAATTGTTGCAAAAGAATGATATGACAAAAATTAAAAATTCTGAAAAAATTATTGAATAATAATTTAATATAATGGTTGCAAAAAAAAGTGTTTTAGGCCGAGGGCTTGGAGCTTTAATTGATGACACCAGAACAACAACAGCTGGTGGAGGAATTTATGAAATTGAAATTGGAAACATTGAATTGAATCCTTTTCAACCCCGCTCGAAATTTGATAAGGAAGCTTTAGCCGAACTTGCTTCATCAATCAAGGAATTGGGAATAATACAAGCAATTACTGTCAAGATTATATCAAATGGAAAGTATAAGCTTATTTCTGGTGAAAGAAGAGTGAGAGCTTCTAAAATTGCAGGTTTGAAAATGATTCCTGCATATATACGTACAGCAGATGATCAGGCTTTACTCGAATTGTCTCTGGTAGAAAATATTCAACGAGAAGATCTCGATTCAATTGAAATAGCTATTTCATATCAGAGATTAATTGATGAATGCCGCTTAACTCAGGAAAATCTGAGTAACAGGGTAGGGAAAAAACGTTCGACAATAACAAATTATTTAAGGTTGTTAAAATTACCTGTTGAAATACAGCATGGGATAAGAAACAATAGCATTAGTATGGGGCATGCCAGAGCTCTTATAAATATTAGTGAAATAGAGATGCAATTAGCGATGTATCAGGATATTATCGACAAATCTTTATCAGTAAGAAAACTTGAGGAATTGGTTAGGTCGTATATGCGAAAAAAAACCGGTATTGGTAAAAATGAAACAAGCAGTGCTAAACTTGATAAAAATTATCTTAGGCTTAGAGATCATTTAAGTAAATATTTTAAATCAGAGATAGAATTTAAAAGAACAACAAAAGGAAAAGGTAAAATCATTATACCCTTTAGTTCGGACGATGATCTGGAACGAATACTTGGAATCTTTGATAAGTTGGATTCTTAACCTAAATCCGTATATTAAACATTTGCTTATACTTAAATAATATGTTTAAAGTATTTTTGTTAATTGTTTTTCTTATGATTACTTCTGTTAAGCCTCCGTCGGGCTTCTCTCAGCAGGATTCAACAGTGAATGCCAAAATTGATACCACTCATTCTATAAAAAAGGCCACAATATATTCTGCAATATTACCTGGTCTGGGACAAGCGTATAATAAAAAATCATGGAAAATACCCATTGTATATGCCGGTTTAGGCACTATAGGTTATTTTATTCATTTTAATAATACTGAATATAAAAGATATAAAACAGACCTTTTGGCTGTTACTGATGATAATCCGGCAACTATTTATGACGGGCCAGCATCATCATCACAGCTTAAACAATACATGAACAGTTACAGGAGGGATAGAGATTTTACAATTATTTTATTTGCTGCTTTTTATGTGCTAAATATTATTGATGCACATGTTGATTCTCATTTTGTAAACTTTGACGTAAGTGATGATTTGTCGATGAGGATTAATCCTGTATTAATTCCTTTTAATAACTATACTACTCTGGGTCTGAGTTGCAGACTAAGTTTTTAATTATTATTCTGTGTTTGATTAAGTATCTGTTTTGAAAGTTCTGAAATATCCGGATGTAAAGCATTTATAATAATATTTGCTTTTTTGTAGTATTGTTCTCTTTCTGCCAGGGTTTTTTCAACATAATCAGCAAGTTCCTTTTTGTTTTTACCGATTATTAATGGCCTTTGAGATTTGGCGTTCATTAATCGTTGAACAAGGCTTTGTGTATTCATTTCAAGATAGATGCTTATTCCGGTATTATTAATAAGCTCCATATTTTCTAAAAAACATGGAGTTCCCCCACCTGTTGAGATCAAAATATTATCTTTTTTCTGAAGTTCTTTTAAATACTTATTTTCAAATTTACGAAAAGTCTCTTCGCCCTGAGTTTCAAATATTAGAGATATCTTTTTTCCGGTTTTTTGTTCAATATAATTATCAAGGTCAACGAAATGAAGATTAAGTCTATTAGCAAGTTTTTTACCTATAGAAGTTTTACCACAACCCATAAATCCTACCAGAAATATTTGCATCCTTTATTTTGATTTAAAGTTCCAGAGTCATCTGCATTGAATCATTATCAGAATCACTATTTTCAGTGGTATCAATAATTTTCTCATCTGATGTTTGTTCTTCTAATACAGATTCAGGAATATCTTCTATTTCAAAATCTATAATCTCCTCTTCAGTCTTAACAGGCTCAATTTCATATAAACTCTTTACCTGAAAAGTGGTTAGTCGTTTACCCTTTGCTTTGAAACTCTTAATGGAAATGAATTCTTCAACATCAATTATCTCTTTTTCTCTTTGTTTATGCTTTCCTCCAAAAATAATTTCAAATCTCGCAAACCTTTTATCTGACAAACAATATAATTTTGAGTTTTGATCTTCGTCAATAAACCTATACCTTTTATTGCCATTATGTTGAGGATCAATAGTAAATCGTTTCAGATAATAATACTCTTGCTTAGAATTATAATAGATAGCAGAAAATATTTGTCCTGTTTGGAACTTTTTAATAATCAGAATATCTTCTTCATAATGATTAGAAAGTTCAAATGTACTTAATCTGAAGAACCCGGATTTTGATATTATCAGGATTTTATCATCACTTTTAAATTCACCAAGGAACTTTCCACGTTCATCAGTATTTAGTCTGAAAACATCTTCATCAAACCAAATATTTTGTCCTCCTAATGTAGAAAGTCCTTTTTCTTTTAAAGAAATCTTTTGGACAGGATTTTTAGAAAGAATATTTCCCAATGAACTTCTGCCTTTTACAGCAAGTTCTCCAAGATCCACATCAAAAACTAATTTTTTTAATTTCGGTTTTGGTTTAATATTTATCCGAACAACTTCTGCTTCACCATTTGGATTTGCAGTAAAGTATAAAATTTTCGAATCAGGAGTTCCTTGTGTAATATTATATTCTTTTTCTCTTGTGACTCCCTTTACTGCAAACCTTTTCATATAGGTTTTGCCAACACGTCCATTTCTGTAAATGACATTATAGATGGTTCTGTTATCATCTTTTTTAAAGATCCCAATATGAATAGGGTTTATGCCAACAAACAATTTGTCAGCCACTTTAGTAACAAAGTATGTTCCATCTTTTCTGAAAACTATGATATCGTCAATGTCTGAACATTCACAAATAAACTCTTCTTTTCTTAATGATGTGCCTACAAAACCTTCTTTTCTGTCGACATATAATTTTTGGTTTGCTACAACAACTTTTGTTGCAACTATTGTGTCGAAGTTTCTTATCTCAGTTTTTCTTTCTCTGTCTTTTCCGTATTTTTTCTTTATAGATTTAAAATAATCAATAGTATATTCAATGATATGATTAAGTTTATTCTCACAATCCTTTATTTCTTCTTCAACAGATTTTATGTATTCATCTGCTTTTAATGCATCATATTTTGATATCCTCTTAATTTTTATTTCTGTCAATTTAATAATATCATCTCTGCTTACTTCTCTAATTAGAAGTTTCTTAAAAGGATCAAGGCCTTTGTCAATTGTTTCAATAATTGATTCCCATGTTTCACATTCCTCAATATCCCGGTATATTTTATTTTCGATGAATATTTTCTCCAGTGAAGATAGATGCCAGGCTTCTTCAAGTTCATTTTTACGAATTAGAAGTTCTTGTCGAAGAAGTTCAAGAGTGTTTTGGGTAGATATTTTTAATATTTCACTTACAGTAAGAAACTTTGGTTTATCATTTTCAATTACACATACATTTGGGGAAATTGATACTTCACAATCGGTAAAAGCATATAGTGCATCAATTGTTTTGTCGGAAGAAGTACCTGGAGTCAGATGTATTTGTATTTCAACATTCTCAGATGTATTATCATCGATTTTTTTTATCTTGATTTTACCTTTGTCATTTGCAGCAACAATAGAATCAATTAATGATGATGTTGTTTTCCCAAATGGTAATTCGATAATTGTAAGGGTCTTATTATCTGTTTTATTAATTCTGGCTCTTACTCTGATTTTACCACCTCTGGCGCCATCATTATATTTTGAGAAGTCAGCAAGCCCACCGGATAAAAAATCGGGTAATATCTGGAATTCTCTATTTTCAAGACAGGCAATAGATGCATCAATAAGTTCATTAAAATTATGAGGAAGAATTTTTGATGCAAGACCAACAGCTATTCCTTCAGCTCCCTGAGATAATAATAAAGGGAATTTAACAGGAAGGGCAATAGGCTCTTTATTTCGTCCATCGTATGAAGATTTCCAGAAAGTGGTTTTGTTATTAAAAACAACTTCAAGAGCAAATTTTGAAAGTCTTGCTTCAATATATCTAGAGGCAGCTGCTCTATCGCCAGTGAAAATATTACCCCAGTTCCCCTGAGTATCGATAAGAAGATTTTTTTGTCCTATATGAACCAATGCATCACCAATTGAAGCATCACCATGAGGGTGGTACTGCATTGTATTACCAATAATATTTGCTACTTTATTAAAGCGCCCATCATCCAATTTTTTCATTGCATGAAGAATTCGACGATGTACAGGTTTTAACCCATCATAAACATGTGGGACAGCTCTTTCAAGAATAACATATGAAGCATAATCCAGAAACCAGTTTTCATACATGCCTGGCAGATAGGTGATATCTTTTATTTGATAATTACCATTTTCATCTAAATTATTATTTGTCTCAGGAGAATTGTTTTCCCCGTTAATAGAATTATTATTTTTATCTTTCTCTTCTATCATTCTTTTCAAATAGTATTACACACATAAGTTCATAAATTAATAATTTCAATCTGTGCCGGTAGCTAAAGGATCTTCTTCTATCCGAAGATTCTGAATAATAAAGTCCTGTCTATCAGGTGTGTTTTTCCCCATATAAAATGATAATAGACCAGAAACTGAATCATTTCGACGCAAAACCACAGGATCTAAACGCATTTTTTTCCCAATAAAATATTTGAATTCATCGGGAGAAATCTCTCCTAATCCTTTAAAGCGTGTAATTTCAGGATTCTTCCCGACTTTTTTAATTGCATTTATTTTTTCCTGATCAGAATAACAATAATAAGTTTTTTTATTATTTCTAACTCTAAAAAGTGGAGTTTGAAGAATTTTCAAATGTCCTCCAATTATTAGGTCGGGAAAAAACTTCAGGAAAAATGTTATTAAAAGTAAACGTATATGCATTCCATCAACATCAGCATCTGTAGCAATGATTACATTACTATATCGCAAATTTTCGAGGCCATCTTCAATATTAAGTGCAGATTGTAACAGATTAAACTCTTCATTTTCGTATACAATTTTTTTTGTTAATCCGAATGTATTTAATGGTTTTCCCTTAAGACTGAATACTGCTTGAGTGTGTACATCCCGTGATTTTGTTATTGAACCGCTTGCTGAATCACCCTCGGTTATGAATATACTGGTTTCTAAACGCCTTTCATGTTTGGAGTTAAAATGAATTTTACAATCACGTAATTTTTTATTGTGTAAGCTTGCCCTTTTTGCTCTTTCTCTGGCAATTTTTTTTATGCCGGATATAGCTTTTCGTTCTTTTTCAGATTCAAGAATCTTGTTTAATAATATTTCTGCTATATCAGGAGATTTATGCAGATAATTATCCAGTTCGGTTTTTAAGAAGTCAACAATAAAATTCCTTACAGACGGGCCTTCTGGGCCCATATCTTTAGAGCCAAGCTTGGTTTTAGTCTGGGATTCGAAAACAGGCTCCTCTATTTTAATACTAATGGCTGCAATTATGGAAGCTCTAATATCAGTAGCATCGAATTCTTTCTTATAAAATTCACGAATTGTTTTAACCAATGCTTCTCTAAATGCCAGCAAGTGGATTCCTCCCTGAGTTGTATGCTGCCCGTTAACAAAAGGAAAGTATTCCTCTCCATAATGTGTGCAATGGGTAAAAGCTATTTCAATATCTTCAGATTTGAGATGAATTGTTGGATAAAGACCCTGAGTCCGGATATTTTCATTAAGAAGGTCAAGTAATCCGTTTTTTGAAAAGAATTTCTGATCATTGAATAGAATTGTTAATCCTGAGTTAAGAAATACATAATTACGGAGCATTGACTCAATATATTCATTGAAAAATCTGTAATGGCCAAATATTTCATGATCAGGAGTAAATGAAACAAAAACCCCATTTTCTTCATCACTTTTGTCCAGGCCATTTTCATCAATTAGCACTCCGCGGGAGAATTCAGCCTTTTTAACTTTATTTTCCCTGAAAGATTTTATTTGGAAGTTTTCAGATAAGGCATTAACTGCTTTAAAACCCACACCATTCAGCCCAACAGATTTTTTAAAAACCTTAGAATCATATTTGGCTCCTGTATTCATTTTTGATACAACATCAACAACCTTTCCTAATGGGATTCCTCTTCCTAGGTCCCTTACAGTGGCTATTTTGTCGTTGATAGATATTTCAATTGTTTTGCCAAACCCCATCATGAACTCATCTATGGAATTATCAATTACCTCTTTTAAAAGCACATAGATTCCGTCGTCCTGAGATGATCCATTCCCCAATTTTCCAATATACATTCCAGGCCTTTTCCTGACATGTTCTTTCCAATCAAGTGTTCTTATACTATCTTCTGAATATTTTTCAAACATACCTATATGTAGCTACAATCCCCAAATATACACAAAAGAATAGCCCTGAAGGAATTTGTTTATTAACAACAGTATTAACAAAATGATTAAAACAGAGAATCAATTTATTCGTAAACTGATTCATTTGAAAAATTCGTAATTGAATTTTTTAATTTGATCCGGGGTTCTTTCTTCAAGTAATAATCCGTCTTCATTATAGATAAAGAGACCTTGATATTCTTTTAATCCGTGGGCATTTTCCCTTTCTTCCTTTATTGCATTTCCATTGTTATCATACTCAAAACGAATGAAATATTCGTTGTTGAAATTTTGTTCAACGGGATTATTATTTTCATCATAATTGATTTTGACCAATTCGAGCAATTTGTTTTTTCTATTCAGTTTATATCTTTTTATTAAATTTAAATTATCATCGTAAAAAAACTGATCCTGAATTATTATTTTGTTTTTTTTATCGAGCTCTTTACGGTTTATTATTTTATTATTCTCATCATATTCATAAACCATTTTTTCTTCAAGATTTCCATTATAATCGAAAGTAACTTTTTCTATTAAGTTTTCATTATTATCGAATTTTAATAATTCATTTCCTTCATGTTCCCCCTCATCATCAGTAATATTTATTTCAAGTTCTTTTTCAGAATCATTTCTTAAATATGATTTAATTATTGAGGTATTGTCAGGATAAAAAATTTCAACTTTTATTAATTTCCCATTATTGTTTCTATGAAAAATTGTTTTATCAATAAATTCATCCTCAGAAGAATAGTTTATTTCTTCAGATATTTTGCCATTTTCATACTTGGTAGTAATCTTGCTGTCGAGCGAGCCATCAGGCAAATATGATTTAAAACAAATTGTGTTTCCATTTGAATCATATTCAAAATACGAACTTTTAAATGGTTCTCCTTCTTTTCCTTCTTCTGTATCTATTTCGATAGTATATTCTATTCTTGTTTTTATTTTATTCATAAATTCTTTTTATCTTTTTAAAATGTAAACCCTGTAATAAATTAAATTATATATTTTCCAGAAAATATATCCTAATAATCCGCCTATTAATATTCCCCCAATAACATCTCCGGGATAATGCACTCCTAAATATATTCTGCTATAGCAAATTATAACTGCCCATATATAAATAAAAATGGAAAAACTTCTGATTTTGAAAAATCTTGCTAAGAATACAGCCAGAGCAAAATGATTTGTAGCATGTGAAGAAATAAATCCAAATTGACCGCCACATTTGTTTTTCACCAGATTCACCTTTTCCATTATTTCCGGATTATGGCAGGGCCTCAATCTTTGAAAAACCTCTTTGAATAAATGGTTTGAAATTTGATCGGCAGCAATAATAAGAATAATAATGCATCCAAGAACCAGGAAACCTCTCTTCTTTTCCTTTTTGAATACAAAATATATGAGTAAAATATATAATGGAACCCATATCCACTTTTCAGACATCCAATACATAATAAAATCCATTATGGATGTATGAAGCCCATTTAAGAAAAGAAAGATTTCAGTATCAATATGTTCAAAAAACTCAAGCATAATGGAATATATATTTTAGGGATTGAGTGTTTTCCAGATTATATCTTTCAATTTAGTAATATTATATTGAGTGACTGACGAAAAGAATATATATGGAAGATTAGGAAGGTCTTTTTGTATTTCTTCAGTAAGTTCTTCATCAAGTAAATCAGACTTGGAAATAGCTAATATCCTATTTTTATCAAGCAATTCAGGATTATATTGTTTGAGTTCTTTTAATAGGATATGATATTCCTGATTAATATCTTCACTATCGGCCGGGACAAGGAATAATAACATTGAATTTCTTTCAATATGACGAAGAAACCGTATACCAAGCCCTTTCCCTTCACTGGCACCTTCAATGATACCTGGAATATCTGCCATAACAAAAGATTTATTATCACGATATGAAATAATTCCAAGATTTGGAACAAGTGTGGTAAATGGATAATTGGCTATTTTTGGTTTGGCCGCTGAGGTGACAGATAATAAAGTAGATTTTCCAGCGTTTGGGAATCCAACCAGACCAACATCGGCCAGTAGTTTTAATTCAAGTGTGTACCAATCCTCACCACCTTCCTCTCCTGGCTGAGCGTATCTTGGCGTTTGCCGTGTGGAGGATTTAAAATGAGTATTTCCAAGTCCACCTCTTCCCCCGTGAACAAAAATTTTGGTTTCATTATCCTTAGTGATTTCAAATAGAAATTCTCCGGTTTCTGCATTTTTTGCGACAGTGCCCAAAGGAATATCTATATATACATCCTTTCCGTTTGCCCCTGTTTTTTGTTGATTACCACCATCGCCACCATGTTCTGCAAATATATGTCTCTTATATTTTAGATGTATAAGAGTCCAAAGTTGGGCATTACCTCTCATTATTACATGCCCGCCTCGGCCACCATCACCACCATCAGGGCCACCCTTACTGGTCAATTTATCTCTGCGTAAGTGTGCGGATCCTTTTCCACCATTACCTGAACGACAGAAAATCTTAACATAATCTACAAAATTGGACCCGGACATATCTTTTGGTTAAGGATTAAAATAATTTATTTACAATCTTATCAATACGTGAATATATTTCATCAATACTTCCTGTTCCTTCTACAGCAATATACTTATTTGCCTCTTTATAATAATCAATTAGAGCTTGTGTGGTTTTTTTATATACATCAAGGCGGTTTTTAATAACGGAGATGTTCTGATCGTCACAACGGCCTGATATTTCGGCTCTTTTTACAAGCCTGGTAATAAGTTCTTTTTCTTCAACTTCTAATGATATCATCAAAGTTATTTCATTATTATTCTTATCAAGTATTCTATCAAGGGCTTCAGCCTGAATTGTTGTTCTTGGAAAACCATCAAAAATAAAACCTTTTGAAGTAGTATGCTTTTCTAACTCTTCTGACATCATTCCAATTACAACGTGATCGGGTACAAGTTCTCCTTTTTCAATATATCCTCTGGCCTCTATGCCTAGTTTTGTTTTTGTCCTAAAGGCTTTTCTGAATATATCACCTGTTGAAATATGAATAAAACCATATTTATTTATGAGTTTTTCAGATTGAGTTCCCTTACCAGATCCCGGAGGGCCAAATATTAAAAGGTTAATCATAGTTTAGAAGCTTAAATAAATTTTTTATAAAAATATAATTAAAATAGATTTATAAGGAATAAATGTCGGGGTAATTTCTTCCATAACCATTATAATCTAAACCACAACCAATAACAAAATTATTAGGGATAGAAAACCCATAATAATCGATCTTAAATTCACTTTGAAAGGCATCAGGTTTGAATAATAAGGAGGCTATTTGAATTTCTAAAGGTTTATATTCTTCAATCAGCTTTAAAGTTTCATCTATAGTTGTTCCCGAGTCAATAATATCTTCCAGAATTACAACAGTTTTATTCTTAAGATTTTCATTAATTCCGATAAGTTGTTTTGTTTCTTTAACGGCTGAAATTCCTTGGTAACGAGCCATTTTAACAAAAGATATCTGACATGGGAAAGTAATTCTTTTAAGAAGGTCGGATGCAAAAACAAATGATCCGTTAAGAATACTCAGGAAAATAACATCTTTGCCTCTAAGATTTTTATCCATTTTAGAGGCAATATTATCAATTGATTTTTGAATTTCATTTTCCTTAATTAAGATTTTGAAAACTTTGTCGTGAATTCTAATTTTTTGCATGAAAATAAAATAAATTCTAATATCAGTGTAAAACTACAAAATAAAGATGCAATTTTATATTTTTGTATAATGATTGAAATTAATAATTAGATTATATATGAAATTTTATACATATGAAACCTAAAGTAAGTATAATTATGGGAAGCACCTCTGATTTGCCAATTATGGGAGGTGCTGCTGAAATATTA
Source organism: Bacteroidota bacterium (assembly GCA_042584005.1). Lineage (GTDB taxonomy): Bacteria > Bacteroidota > Bacteroidia > Bacteroidales > JBHOTF01 > JBHOTF01. The sequence goes on along the minus strand of JBHOTF010000010.1, from coordinate 38,322 downwards.
AATGAATTTGGAATTAGTTTTGAGATAAATGCATTATCAGCCCACAGAACACCTGATAAAGCAGCTGAGTTTGCCAGTAGTGCATATGATCGTGGTGTACGGGTTATTATTGCCGGTGCCGGTGGTGCAGCTCATTTGCCGGGAGTTATTGCTGCATTAACTCCAATTCCTGTTATTGGCGTGCCCATAAAATCATCAAATTCTATTGATGGTTGGGATTCAATTTTATCAATTTTACAAATGCCATCAGGTATACCTGTTGCAACTGTGGCTCTTGATGGTGCGAAAAATGCAGGCATTCTTGCTGCACAGATATTAGGCGCAGGTGATCCGGATATTCTTAAACAAGTGATTGATTTTAAATCGAGCCTGAAAGAAAAAATTATTAAAGCCAATGAGAAACTGGCTGACATAAAATATAAATACAAAACAAACTAGTATCAGAAATTATCAAATAAATTTTTCGAAAACAGATTTCTAAATTCCTATATCAGATCTTTTTTGCATAAATAAAATATGAAAGCTTTTATTTTTTATGCAAAAAATTGGTTTGATATTTCTTTTGTTATTCTGTCTTATATATAATGCAGAATCCCAGGAATTTATGCTTAGAAATAATTTAATTAGTTCTATCAATTCTTCTGTTGTACAAAAAAATGTATGGTCGGTTCTCAGCAATCAGGCCGGACTAGGCTATGTTGATAGGGCTTCAGTTGGACTTGCATATAATAACAGATTTTTTTTGAAAGAACTATCAGAACAGAAATTTGCTTTTTGTTATCCATTACGTTTTGCCACAGCAGCTGTTTCATATACAAGATTTGGCTTTGATAACTACAATGAAAATTCAGTAGCTATTGCCTTCGGAAAAAAAATTAATAATATTCTTTCTATCGGTATGCAAATGAATTATTTATGGTATTTTATTGCTGATAATTACGGATCTCATGGGATGCTGATAATGGAATTTGGAGTTCTTTCTGAACCGATCAAAGGTTTTATGATAGGAGTTCATTTGTTTAACCCTTTTTCAACTGGTTTTCATGAAGATATCAATGAAAACGGATCAATAATTTACAAATTTGGTTTAGGAATAAACAAATTAAAAGATTTGTTCATTGAGTTAGAAACAACACTGGAAATAAATAATCCAATATGTTTTAAATTGAATGTCGAATATAACCTGGTTAAGGGTTTTTTCTTAAAAACCGGGATACAGAATAATCCTGTAGGAAATTTTTTTGGAGGAGGGTTCATTAAAGATAAGCTTCGATTTGATATCGGTTTTATTAACCACCAGGTGCTCGGATTAAGTCCCGAATTATGTTTAATATACAGTTTTTGAAAAGAATTGGTATTACTATATTATTATTGTGTTTTTTGATTAATGGATATTCACAAGAAGAAGATATTAGTCAGGAGATAATTGAATCGCTTATTGAAGAATTTTCTGATTTAGAAACTGAAAATATAATTTATGAACAACTATATAATGATTTGACTGTTCTTCTTAATAATCCTGTAAATATTAATTCCTCAACCAGAGAAGAGCTTGAAAGATTAATATTCTTCTCTGAAAAACAAATAACTGAAATTATTGAATACAGAAGTAAGTATGGAGTATTATTATCAGCTGGAGAACTTCAGATAATCAGCGGATTAACAAAAGAATCTATAATAAAGATAATGCCCTTCATCTTATTTGCTGACAAGGATAATAAAACCCCGAAACTAGAAAAGGAGAAATATAAAAAATCGAAAAACACAATAATTATCCGGTCTTCCCGTGTTTTGGAAAAAAAATCAGGCTTCTTTTCAAAGAAATTATGCGGTGATACATGGAAACATTATTTCAAATACAGATATGATGGTAGTAATTTTTTAAATTTTGGAATAACAGCAGAAAAAGATCCGGGAGAACAATTTTTTAGAGAATCTCAAAAATATGGATATGATTATTATTCTGCTTTTATTGAAATTAATCCGGACAGATTAATAAAAAAAATAGTAATTGGTGACTTTGTATGTCAGTTTGGGCAAGGATCGGTGATTTGGAACGGATTTTCAGGTGGAAAAAATTCTTCCAGGCTAATTGATATCAATAAACGGGCTGGTGGAATAAAACCCTATTCTTCATCAACTGAATATGGTTTTTTCAGAGGTGCCGGAATAATGTTGAAGAAAAATAATATTAATCTAAATACTTTTATCTCTTATAGAAAGATAGATGCAAAAATTGAAATAGTATCTGATACTTTTGGAATTAGTGATAGAACAATCAAAACAATATATACCACCGGATTTCATAGAACAGAATCTGAAATGGAACATAAAAACAGTAGCGGAGAATTAGTTTATGGATGTAATATAAATTATAGGAAAGATATATACTCGGTTGGGGTTAGTTTTGCAGGACAAAAATATGACGATAAACTGCTAAAGGAGGTTAAACCATATAATATAATGTATAGAAATTATTGGAAAACAAATTATTTTGGAGGTTTGGATTATATGCTAATATCCAGAAAATTGACATTATATGGGGAGTTTTCTGTTAGTAGAGGTGGAGGTAGTACATTTCTGAACGGTTTAATTTATTACCCATTTTCCGGCATTAGTTTTTCAATGTTATATAGGACTTTTGCCCCACATTATCATTCTGCTTTTGCTAAACCCTTTTCTGAAGGCAATAAAAGTTCTAATGAAAAAGGATTTTATTTTGGAATCGAATTACAGGCATCAAAAAAACTTAAGATTTCGGGATATGTAGATAATTTCAGTTTCCCCTGGCTAAAATTTCTTGTAGATGCCCCATCATCAGGATCAGAATATTTCATAAGCCTTGAAAATAATTTTAATGAGAATATTAATTTTGTATGTCAATTTCGATCAGAAAAAAAAGAAAAAAATATTACTGATAACCAACCAGGATTAAAAAAAACTGAAATTGCCGAAAAAAGATATTTCAGGAATCAACTTGAAATAAAAGTACCCTTCAATAAATTTGATATAATATTAAGAAACAGGCTGGAGTTTTCTACATACAAAACAATAGATATTAGCCTTCAAAAAGGTTGGTTGTTTTATCAGGATATATTATTTCGTCCACAAGAATTACCAATAGGAATATCATTTAGATATTGCATTTTTAATATTGAAAACTATAACAACAGAATTTACACATACGAACAGGATGTACAATATTCTTTTTCAATACCCGCATTTTTCGATCGTGGGTATAGATATTATCTATGTTTGAAATATAAATTATCAAAAAGAATTAATTTCCAGATAAAATATGGAATTACAAAATATCCTGAAAAAGAATCAATTGGAACTGGAATAGATGAAATTGCAGGAAATAGAAAATCAGAAATAAATATGTTACTCAGAATAAAAATTTAGGTTTTCTTTTACCAAAGCATTATAATGTTTGGATATTTTTAGAATTATTGCATGATTGAGCTGTAATTTTATCTTATCTATTTGGCTTAGTTGTAGAACTCCTGAGGATGTTCCTGTGATAAAAGCAGCCTCGAAAGTTCTAAGATCTTTCAATGGAATGTTTTTATACATAATATTGATATCAAGATTATTACAGATGTCAATAATTTTCTGACGAGTTATTCCCGGTAGTATTGTTGATTGAGGTGATGTGTGCAGGCAATTATTTTTAATAAAGAAAATATTTGACCTGCTGCCTTCTGTGATGTTTCCCTTATTAACCATAATAGTTTCATAAATATTTTTTTTAATAATAATTGAATCAAGAAGGTTTCTTAAATTAATATTTAATGTTTTGGCATTGGGATTAATTCGATATGCTTTTACACTGTGTGCGAATACTCCACTTTGTAATTCCCTCTCTGAAGGATACTTGTGTTTTATAAAAGATAGTGCCAGCTTATTTTTTGTCTCGTAATGATTGATTATTATCCTGATGTTTCCTGAGTATAAATCATTTTCCTTTATCAGAATAGAAATTAATTCTAATAATTCAGATTGATCATATTCTATGCTTATTTTTGTTAATTCAGCTGATTTTAACAGTCGAGAATAATGTTCTTCAAAAAATAATGGAATCCCATTAAATATTCGCACAACTTCATAAATTGAGATACCCTTGGTAGTCAACACATTATTAAATTCCGTGCAAGGGAGAATATCCCTGTTAAAGAGAAATTTTGAGGATATACAATTCTTCATATTATTTAAAGAGTTCTGGCTTTTTTAAGCATTCATCAAGAAGTTCTTCCCGGGATACAGGCACAACCCCAACTTTTTCACAAGCCAGGCCTCCGGCAATATTAGAAATTGCAGCAAGATCGCTGTCATTAACTCCTGATACCAGACAAAGGCTTGCAACGGCAATCACTGTGTCGCCTGCACCGGATACATCAATAATATCTCTGAATTCAGCAGCAAAATGTTTATTTGACTTTCCATCACTAATAAAGATGCCTGATTCAGATAGTGTAATCAGAGTTTTCTCAGAATTCAGTTTTTCTTTTAAAATATTTGTGGTTTTTTGAAGTTCGTGGATATCATTCTTGTTAAGTTCTATTTTTAACCCCTCCTTTAATTCTTTGATATTTGGTTTGAACAAGGTGACATTTTTATAAGAAAGGAAGTTTCTCTTTTTTGGATCAACAAGAACAGGAATATTAATTTCTTTTGCCTTTTTTACAATTTGCTCAATAATATTCTCTGTAAGAGTCCCTTTATCGTAATCTTCAAATATAAGAGCATGAATATTATGTTTATTCATTAAAGAAAAAACCATATGCAAAAACTCTTTTTCTATATATTCAGAAACAGATTCATCATTTTCTTTATCAATACGAAGCAATTGTTGATTTTTACTTATTATTCTCGTTTTTGAGGTAGTTTTTCTGTTCTCAGATGATAATATTCCTTCGGTATTAAGTTTTTCAGAATCCATTAGCTCAATAAACAAAAAACTTTCTTTATCTGTACCGGTTATTCCACATAGGAATGGAGTTGCTCCCATAGCCTTAATATTTAAAGCTACATTAGCGGCCCCTCCCAATCGATCTTCCTGCAGCGAACATGAAACTATTGGAACTGGTGCTTCAGGTGAAATTCTATCGACTTTCCCCCATAAGTATCTGTCGATCATAACATCACCAATAATAAGAATATTAAAATTGTCGAATTGGGAAAATATTTTATTTAAATCAGAATTTTTCACAATGTTTTTGTTTTGTATAACGCAAATATAGAAAAAACTAATATGCTTACGTTAAAATGGATCAACATCAGGATTAATAATTAACGATTTGTAATTATTTTTTGATAATAAGCTTACTATATTTTGCTTGATAATTTTCTTAGCGGCCTTTTTAGATTTTTTATTGTCAATTTTAATAAGGATATTTCTTAAATAACGGTTCTTAATTCTGTTTATTATTGGCGTTTCCGGACCCAGGACCATATTTCCAAAATATGAGCTCAACATTGAAACAAGTTCTATGCTGGCTTTGTGAACTGTGTTTTTATCTTTATGCTTTAGATATATTTTGACCAGTCGGGAGTAAGGTGGATAATTAAATTCTTTTCTGTCGTTAAGTTCCTTATTAAACATTCGAATATAATTATTACTTACAATATCTTTAATTATGTGATGTTCCGGATCTGAAGTTTGAATAATAACTTTGCCTGGTTTTGATTTTCTGCCTGCTCTTCCACTGACTTGAACCATTAACTGATAGCTTCTTTCGAACGATCTGAAATCAGGGAAGTTGAGGATATTATCGGCGTTAATTATTCCAGTAAGGCTTACACCTTCAAAATCAAAACCTTTGGAAACCATTTGAGTCCCAATTAATATATTTGTTTTCTTTTCCTGAAAATCGTGGATGATTCTTCCAAATGCTTTTTTTGAACGGGTTGAATCGAGGTCCATTCTGGCAATTCTTGCATCAGGAAAGAATAATTTTATTTCATCTTCAATTTTTTCAGTCCCAGAACCTTTAGGAATCAAATTATTATTACACTTCTGGCAGGAAATATTCACTTTTGTATTAGTCCCGCAATAATGACAAACTAATTGATTTACATATTTATGGTAAGTCTGGTTCACATCACAATAATTACATTTAGGAATCCATCCGCATTCTTCACATTCAAGATATGGAGAATATCCGCGACGGTTCTGAAATAATATTATTTGTTCATTATTTTCCAAACAAGATTTTATTCCTTCCAGTAATTGTGGAGTAAATATTGATCTCATCTTTTTTTTCCTTCTTGCTTCTTTAGTATCTGCAAGTATTACTTCAGGAAGGGGTATATTTCCATATCTCGATAGTAGTTCAACAAAACCATATTTTCCTGTTTTAGCATTGTAGTAACTTTCTATTGATGGAGTAGCTGTTCCTAGTAAAGTTTTAGCTCCATGTATCCTGGCAAGTACAATAGCTGCATCCCTGGCATTATATCTGGGTGAAGGATCATATTGTTTATATGTATTTTCGTGTTCTTCATCAATAATTATTAATCCCAGATTTTTGAAAGGCAAAAATACTGAAGATCTCACGCCAAGAACAATTTGATATGAATCATTATTGTTTGATCTAACATTATTCCAAATTTCAACTCGTTCTGAATCACTGAATTTGGAATGATATACACCAATTCTATTACCGAAAATATTTTTTAATCTGATAATAATTTGTGTAGAGAGAGCTATTTCCGGCAAAAGATATAAAACCTGCTTCCCTTCATTAAGTTGTTTCTGAATAAGATGAATGTATATTTCAGTTTTTCCGGATGAAGTAATTCCATGTAACAAAACAACATTCTTATCTAAAAATAAATTTTGGATATTGTTAAAACATTCTTTTTGTTTTTTATCAAGTTTATTGGGAAGAATATTTTCTTTAAGGACTTCATGTAACCGGCTAACAGATTTTTTATATGTATATAGAATTTCCTTTTGTTCCAGAGAATTAATACTTGCATGGCCGGCACCTGTTATTTCCAAAAGTTTCTTCTTTGCTACAGGTTTTATTGCTTTACCAGAGAACATCTCAGACAATCTAATATAATTCGATAGTAATTTGTGCTGTTTGGGTGCTTTTGCAAGATTGTCGAGTATTTTATGAATATCATTCTCACTGAGTTTTTTATTATGTATTATATAACTTTCCTGTCTTTCGCTGTAGCCTGGTTTAAGTTTTTCCTCAACAACTATTGCTCCTTTAGCAAAAAGTTTGTTTACAAACCTGATAATATTTACATCGTCAAATGATTTAATAATTTCATTAATACTTAATGCCTCATCTGTATTTATTAGCCTGAGTATCAGCCTTTCTTTTTCATGGAGTGAAGAGAAATTACTAAAATCGTTTCTTGCAATTATTCGTGTTTCGCTTTCGAGTTTTAGTCCTGAAGGTAATGCTGCCTTGAGAATTTCTCCTTCCGAACAGAGATAATAATCTGATAGCCACTCCCAGAATTCAAATTGTAATGGAGAGATTAGAGTATCCTCGTCAAGCACAGAAATAATACTTTTTATTTTATGAAGAGGAGGTGGGTTCTGATGGATTTTTTTAACTATTGCTGAATAAATTTTTTTATTCCCAAATTGTATAATGACACGTTTGCCAGGTCCGATTTTATTAATAATATTTTCTGGAATAGCGTATGTGTACAATACCGGTAAGGGTAAAGGCAGAATAACATCAGCATACCAGATATTGTTTTTCATAGCTATGTCATTTTTAAGAACCGGACTGCCCGGAAAAATTCATTAGTATGTTAGAATATCTGCTATATCCAATAAAGTTTGGTTCAGATTTCTATTAAAGTTAATTGTCTTATTAAAAGGCACATGAACAACATCGTGGTTCATAAATCCAACCATAATACTTCTTTGATTATCAAGAAGTGCCTCAACAGCTGCAACACCCAACCTTGATGCAAGAAAGCGATCGAATGCCGATGGTGATCCACCTCTTTGTATATGTCCCAATACATTTACTCTGACCTGATAATTCTTAAAATCTTCTTCAACTCTTTTTGCCAGTTCATGTGCGCCACCTACATTATTTCCTTCAGCCACAAGAATAATATTGGAGGATTTTTTTCTCTTTTTTTCCTGCTCAAGATATTCTATTAATTTTCCTTCCTGATTTCCAACTTCTGGAATAAGTATAGCTTCTGATCCACATGCAATACCAGAATGCAGAGCAATAAATCCAGCCCCCCGGCCCATAACCTCAATAAAGAATAATCTATCATGAGCAGATGCCGTGTCCTTGATACGGTCGACCGCTTCAACAACTGTGTTTAAGGCAGTGTCGAATCCGATTGTGTAATCAGTGCCATATAAATCGTTATCGATTGTGCCCGGTATTCCAATAAATGGGATTTCATATTCTTCGGAAAAAATTCCTGCACCTTTAAATGATCCATCACCACCAATTACAATCACAGCATCAATTTTTTCTTTCATAAGGTTTTGATATGCTATTTTTCTTCCTTCGGGAGTCATGAATTCTTCACAACGAGCTGTGTATAGGAATGTTCCTCCTCTCTGAATAATATTACTTACATCAGATGATTGCAGGGGTTTAAATTCTCCTTCAATCATTCCTTTATAACCACGATATATACCTGTTACTTCCAAACCATTATATAATGCAGTTCTAACAACAGAGCGTATTGCTGCATTCATTCCGGGAGAATCTCCTCCTGAGGTTAACACTCCAATTTTTTTAATTACCATATTATCAGATAGTTATATATTCATTTTCTCAATTTTTTGTTTAACCAATTCCATAAGCCACATTGGTGTTGATGTTGCTCCACATATTCCAACCGAATTAATATTTTTTAACCATTTTTCATCGATTTCTTCCGGATCTGAAATAAATTTTGAATTGGGATTTTCTACACGGCATGCTTCAAATAATATTTTTCCATTTGAGCTTTCCTTACTGCTAACAAAAATTATCAGTTCAAGGTTAATTGCAAAAGTTTTTAAATTTATAGCTCTGTTTGAAACCTGTTTGCAAATAGTGTCGTTTGCAAGAATAACTGGATATTTACTTTGTGTGATATTATTACTTCTCTTTTTTATTTCATCAAGTATATCTGAAAAAGCTGATTTACTTTGAGTTGTTTGTGCATACAAATGAATTGGCAAATTATAATCTATCTTATCGAGGTCAGAAATTTTACCAACAACTATTGCTTTCCCACATGTTTGTCCAACAAGGCCATTAACTTCAGCATGTCCATCTTTTCCGAATATGACAATTTGTCCAAGGCTTTTTCTTGATTTTTTAAAACCTGTTTTGATTTTTTGTTGTAATCGAAGTACAACCGGGCAGCTGGCATCGATTAAAGTAATATTATTCTTTTTTGCTATTTCATAAACTTCAGGTGGTTCTCCATGAGCTCTCAGGAGAACCTTGCAATTTTTTAATTGTTTATACTCCTTAAAATTAATGATAATCAGGCCCTTGTTTTTTAATCTTTCAACTTCAAGATTATTGTGAACAATATCTCCGAGGCAAAATAATGAGCTATTCATTTCTAGCTCTTCTTCAGCCATTTGGATCACTCTGACTACTCCAAAGCAAAAACCCGAGTTTTCATCAATTTCAACTATCATGAATTATATTTATTATTAATCAGATCAATTGCCCAATCAAATTGTTCCTGTGGAGTTTGATTGCTATTATCGAGAATAATTGCATCATCGGCTTTAGTAAGAGGGCTTATTTTTCTATGAGTATCAATATAATCCCTTTTTTTAATATTTTCTCTAATTACTTCAAGGTCAGGGGGGTTATCTTTGTTCTTTAATTCTTTATACCTTCTTAAAATCCTGATTTCTTCATTGGCTACCATAAATATTTTAATATCAGCATCAGGAAATACTACAGTGCCAATATCCCGACCATCCATTACAACATTCTTTTGTATTCCCATTTCTTTCTGAATCCTTACCATTTTTTCACGTACAAAATCAATTTCACTTATGGGGCTTACATGGTTTGAAACTTCTATACTTCTGATTTTTTCTTCAACATCCTTATCATTTAGAAATGTAATATTAGATTTTTTTTCAGAATTATATTTGAACGAAATTTTTATTTTTGAAATATGTTCTTTTAGTTTTTCTCTGTCAATAATATTTCCATGCAAAAAGTTATTTTCAATGCAATATAGTGTTACACATCTGTACATTGCCCCACTATCAATGTAAGCAAAATTATAATATTTAGCTAAATCTTTGGCTAGTGTGCTTTTTCCACAAGATGAATAACCATCAATTGCGATGGTTATATCCATAATTCTTTTTCCCATACAATTAAAACAGTAAAGATTTTTTAGATTACAAAAATACAATAAGCTGACGAATAATTTATTCTCTTGAATATAATTCTGAAATATTGGTGCTTATAGTAAATATATTTGAAGCAGCTGCAACATGATAATTAGCTCTGCTATACGAAATATTTATTGCTGCAAGTTTAATCCCAAGTCCAAATGAAAATCCAGAAAATCCACTCTGAGTGGTAAGTTTCAATTCTTTATGACGTCGGTAATTATAGCCCAGTCGTAACATAAAACTTTCTGAAGGTAAAAATTCTACACCAAATATCATATGTCTCATCAGCTTATCAGAGAAATCGGCAATACCACTTTTTGACTTTAACAATCCGGTAGTTGGGTCAATATTACCGGAAACACTTTCATTATAATATGTGAGATTCCATTTTTGCACATTTCTGGCAATTACAGATAGTCTGAAAGGGGCATGTGCAAGTTTTTTTGAAATACCTGCCTGCATTTCAAATGGTAAATTCTCAGTATTTTCGCTATAATAAGGAGTTATCTGTAATCCCATATTTCTGGCAACCAGAGCTGCGGTAAAACCGTTATCTTTATTGGAATACGTTATCCCTAAATCTGAAGCAAATCCAAAAGATTCGTAGCTCTCAAGTACTGAATAAATAGGCTTGATATTTGTGCCAATTGAAAGTCTTTTTGTAATCTGTTTTGCCCAGGAAATATTTAATGCATATTCTGCTGATGTAAATTCACCTGTAATAACTCCGGTCGGATTGGCTGCAACAAATTCTCCGTAATTATTGTATTGTATGCCTACTGCAAAAGTGCCAAGTTTACCATAATCTTTGGCATAAGAAACTAATCCATAATTTACATTTGCAAAATAATTAATATAACTTAATAATATATTATTATCCATTTCAGCATTAAGTAAAGAGGGATTCCCGGTAATTAAACTCAGGTCATTATCTTTAACCGAAATTAGATTTCCTCCGAGAGCACTTTCTCTGGCAGAATAATTAAGCTTTAAAAAAAGATAAACCCCATCACCACTAATTTGGGCCATATTACTACTACATAAGAATAATATGAACAGAAAGCTGATAATTGTTTTTTTCATTTTTATTGAATATTAAATTCGACTAAGGATTATTTTTATGCAGTTATTAATCCAAACGTCTTCGGGTGAAAATTAGTGTAATATTACAAAAAACAAATAAAAAAAAGCCACGAAAAGATTTTTCGCGACTTTATGGGTGGAAGAGGGGACTCGAACCCCCGACCTCTGGAACCACAATCCAGCGTTCTAACCTACTGAACTACATCCACCGTTTGGGCTGCAAAGATAATTATTTATTTTGTAGATTTGCAAAACAAAAAATGATTTTAGTAAAATTAATAATAACTTTAACCAGTTAATTAGAACAGTCAGATATTTAATGATTTATGAAAGAAGTTGAAAAATATTTTAAAAAATTCAGGGATAATATAATTGGACAAAAAGTGAAATTTGAGACTCCCTTTGGTACCAAAGAAATGCTTTATGCTGATTGGATAGCAAGTGGTCGTTTATATGGGCCTATTGAGGATAAGTTAAGAAATGAATTTGGCCCAATGGTTGGAAACACGCATTCTGAAGCAAGTGAAACAGGGACTGTTATGACTCATTCTTATCATCTTGCTCACAAGATTATTAAGAAGCACTGTAATGCTGATGAAAATGATATATTATTAACTACCGGATTTGGAATGACTGGTGCGGTAAGTAAATTGCAGAGAATATTGGGACTCCGTATACCTGAACGGGCAAAAAAAATGTGTTCAGGTATTGATGAAAATGAAAGGCCTGTAGTATTTCTTACTCATATGGAACATCATTCTAATCACACATCATGGCTGGAAAATGAAGTTGATGTTATTATTATTGAGCCTGATGATAATCTTCTTGTTAATCCTGAGAATCTGAGAATTGAGATTGAAAAATATAAAGACAGAATATTTAAAATAGGATCATTTTCAGCATGTTCAAATGTTACAGGAATTATTCCCCCATATTATAAATTAGCCAGGATAATGCACGAATATGGTGGTTATTGTTTTATTGATTTTGCAGCATCTGCTCCATATCTTGAAATAAATATGCACCCTGAAGATCCATTAGAAAGACTGGATGCTATATATTTTTCACCCCATAAGTTTCTTGGAGGTCCCGGGTCTTCAGGGGTCCTGATTTTTAACAGAGAGCTTTATAAGAATGTTGTGCCTGATCAGCCTGGCGGAGGAACAGTAAAGTGGACTAATATGTGGGGGAAGTTTGCATACCTCGATGATATTGAACAAAAAGAAGATGGTGGAACTCCCGGATTTCTCCAGGCAATTAAAACAGCTCTTTGCATTAAACTTAAAGAAGAAATGCTTGTTGATAATATTAAGAAAAGGGAAAAGGAGTTATTAAAATTAGTATTTAATGGTTTGAAAGAAATACCCGGCCTTCATATTCTTGCTGATAATGTTGAGGACAGATTAGGAATAATATCTTTTTATGTTGATAATATTCATTTTAACCTTATTGTTAAGCTTTTAAACGACAGGTTTGGAATACAAACCAGGGGTGGGTGTTCCTGTGCAGGCACTTATGGACATTTTCTATTACATGTTGATAAGAAAACATCAAAAAAAATAACCGACAAAATAGATCATGGTGATCTGTCAAATAAACCAGGGTGGGTACGTATATCCATTCATCCTGTTACCTTGAATTCAGAAATACATTTAATAATTTCAGCAATAAAAGAAATTGTAAAAAATATTGATGAGTATTCAAAAGATTATCTTTATTCAATTGAAACAAATGAATTTAATCACAAGAATTTTGTTGTTGAGGATTTTGAAAAATATATACCTTCATTTGAAGTGTAACAGTGTCCTGCAATAACATGAATATCCTGGAAGTCAGCTTGTAGGATTTATTGATGTTTTGCTAAATTTAACAGAATTGACAAAAAATAATTATTTTCAGGATAAGGATTTACAATATATTCTGGTCCTTTTATGTTGTCGTGCATCATAGTACCTCCAGAAATTCTGAACCTTTTCATTTTCTTCCAGTTCCCCGTTTGATTCTGCCCAGATAATATTATTATTAATGCAAAATAGTGTTAAATCTGTCATAAATAATGCGTTAACTCCCTTATTTTGGTAATCGGGATGTACACCAACAATCAATATGTCAATCCTGTCGGGTTTTTTCATTGCTCTGGTAATATGTCTAAATCCAAATGGAAATAGTTTGCCTTTCGCTTTTTGAAAAGCATGTGATAAGGAAGGGTTGGAAATCTGGAATCCTACCAGGCGGTCATTTTCGTCCAGAACAGCTGTAGTATATTCAGGCCTTATTAAAGCAGAATACCTTTTTACGAAATAATCAATTTGTTTGTCAGTCAGTGGAATAAAACCAAACAGTGGTTCAAATGCTGCATTAAGAACCTCGAATATCTGCCCTACATAAGGCATCAACTCTTTCATTGTTTTGGCTTCAAGGACTTTTAATTTATATCTCTTGATTATAATATCTCTAATTTTAATAGCTTTCTCAGGAATTGAAGCAGGCGCTTTTACTTCATATTCCACATAATCATAATCTTTTTTAAAACCGTGTGTTTCAAAATGTTTTGGATAATATTCAAAATTATAAACTGAAGAAATAGTTGGCATCTCATTAAAACCCTCACATAACACTCCTCTAGGATCAAAAGAGGAAACAAAACCAATTGGCCCGGTCATACTTTCCATTCCCTTGGAAAGGGCCCATTGTTCAATATCTTTTAATAGAGATTCTGAAACTTCCAGATCATCAATAAAATCCATCCAGCAGAATCTGGCAATCTTTTTATCCCATTTTTCAATAAACCGGTAATTTATTATTCCGGCAATTCTACCTACCAGTTTACCATTTTTATATGCAAGAACGTATTTTGCCTCACAATGATCGAAAGCAGGATTCTTATCCCGCCTGAGTGTATTTATTTCAGCCTTAATAAGAGGTGGTATCCAGTATTTATGGTTCTTATAAAGTGAATAAGGAAAAAGGACAAATTTTTTTAAATCTTTATTATTTTTTACTTCTCTGAGTTCAACCGACATATTAATTTCTATTTATTCAGTAATGATTTATTTTTTTTGCGACATATCTTTAATTCGGTTTTTACATGCATGCATATTCCTAAGACTATTGCCATAAATTGCTACTTTTTCAGCTTCTTTATTGCCTCCGCCATGTTTTGATCCGAATTGAAGTAAACCTCCTTCATTAGAAGCAACCATTACTCTTATTAATTCATTTAAAGCATATTGATCTTCAATGCTTATGCCTTTTTTTCTTGATAACAGAGCCTTCATCTGGTTTTTATATTTTTCATCCTTTAACAAGTCTTCATATGGAAGATTAGCAGGTAAATTTCCTGCCATATCCTGTAAAATGCCAATTGCATGGTGGAAAAACTCACTGGAAGTATATTTGCCCATATTTGCATAAACAGCATCAGGCATAATTGTACCGCTTTCAGTTTCTTTGGCGTCAGATATAGCTGCTTTAGCGAGTCCTCTCACAAGGATGGCTGTTTTGTAAATCTCAAATATCTTTTCTGATGTATTACTTAGGAAATACTCACCTTTAGTTCCGTTGTATTCTGAAATAAGCATTGCCGCTCCTGTCATTGATTCATATACAGCAGGTTTGCATGCAGTATAAGCAAACCTGTGCAGAGTAGCAAATGTGTTTGCAAATGCTGCTGCAAATTTGTATTCTCCACAGAGAAACACACGTTCTTTTGGAACAAAAACATTGTTAAAAACCACCATTCCTTCTTTATTAAGATACTTTGTTCCATGAGTGGGGCTAAGATCACCTTTCAAAGTTTTAACCTCTGGTCCCAGCACATATATTTCAACACCTTTTGCATCGGTTTGTATTGCAAATGAGACAGCACAATCTTTATCAGCCTCTGCAAATTGAAGCCCCGGAATTACAATAATTTCTTCAGCGTAAGGACTCATTGTAATTGGAGTTTTTATCCCGCTAACATAAATGCCGTCATCAGTTTCTTTAACAATATGCACATAACTATCTCTCTCCGGCTGTTCCGATGGTGAAATACTTCTGTCTCCTTTAGCATCATTAATTGCCCCGGCAGGTGCAATATCGTTATTCTGTATATATTCCAGATATTTTAAAAATCGCTTATGATAATCAGTTTCAAACTTATTACTCTTATCTACCCTGTATGTTCCATCATATAAAGTTTGCAAAGCATCTGATCCCACACATCTTTGAGCACAAAAAACCTCTTTTGCCAGATTGTGAATCATTTTATGTTTTTTTATCAGGTCTTCCTTATTCTGTGCAATATGATTAAAACGATTAATAACTTTACCTGTGATAGGAGATTTAACAGTCATAAACTCTTTGTATTTTTCCTCTCTGGCACGATCATAACTCAGGGCAATGACGTTAACGCCTTTTTGAATATCTTCATCATTATATGGTTTAGATAACTGTTTATCTTTAATAATGCATGGATGCATTTCTTTTAATGCCTGCAAGTATTCCTCAGATGTTTTTAAGACTTCCTGGTTTTTTTCCATTTTTTGTTCCTCTCTTTGAGTTAATATTTTAACAATAACAAACTATTTTTGATAAGTTTATTTAGTTCTTTAACAGACGGAATAATTATTAATCAAGTAGTTTTGATTTGTGAAAATAAATTAAAACAAAAATTCTTCTGCTATTTTCAAATTTAATAAAAAATCGGATAAAAAAAATGAGAAAGCATTCATTATTTATTGAAATTATAATTTATCTCTAACATCATAAATGTTGATGGAATAAGTAAATAATAATAAAATCGGAATACCTATTTTATAATAATATAAATTTGGTAATTTTTAATTCTTTATCTATCTTTGCGAGCCAATAATATTTTAAACAATTTGTACACAGAACGTTATTAAAGAATTATATAATGAAGAAGGGAATTCATCCAAAAGATTATAGGTTTGTTGTTTTTAAGGATATGTCGAATGATTATACCTTTATTACTAAATCTACAGTGGTAACAAAAGATACAATTAAAATGGATGGTAAGGATTATCCGTTGGTAAAGCTGGAAATATCCAATACTTCTCATCCTTTCTACACCGGAAAAATGAAGCTTGTTGATACTGCCGGACGTATTGATAAATTTAAGAACAGATACGAGAAGCATTTATCGAATAAAAAATAATTTTTACAAAATATTCAATATTGAAAGCTCTGATTTTTATCAGGGCTTTTTTTATTTAGTATTAAAATTTGGCATAACGATTGTCATGTATGGTAAAAGTTAGAAAAAAGATAAATGTCTGACTTTTTGTCAAAGTTATTCTTTGATATTGATTATAGAATGTGTAAATTTTGAGAGGTATTTATAAATTAGCAATATGAGTTTTAAAATTATTTTTGGTGACAATGATATGTTATCAAATTTGATGGAAGAGGAATCTGATTTTTTTCCATTGATAACCGACGGATCCGCAAACATAGATGAGTCTAAAATTCCTGATTCAATTCCATTACTTCCTTTAAGGAATACAGTTCTTTTTCCTGGCGTAATTATTCCAATAACAATTGGCAGGGAGAAATCTATAAAACTTATAAAAGATATTTATAAGAAAGATAAGATAATCGGTGCAATTTCACAGAAAGATAAAAGTATTGAAGATCCCAAAACAAAAGATCTTAATGAAACAGGTACAATTGCTCAAATTGTTAAGGTTTTGCAGATGCCAGACGATTCCACTTCAGTAATTATTCAGGGACAAAAACGATTTAAAATAAACGATTTTGTTTCGGAAGATCCTTATTTTCAGGCCAATATTAGTGTTCTTGAGGATAAAATTCCTAAATCTGGAAATAAAGAATTTGAAGCCTTGGTTAGTTCGCTTAAAGATTTGTCCATAAAAATTATTCAATACTCAAGCAATATCCCTCCTGAGGCTTCTTTTGCAGTAAAAAATATTGAGAATCCATCATTTCTTATCAATTTCATATGTTCTAACAGCGATATAGATTTTAAGGAAAAACAAAGTTTGCTTGAAGAAGATAATTTAAGAAAAAGAGGAGAGAGATTACTTAAACTTTTAACGCAAGAGATTCAGAAACTGGAACTTAAAAAGGAAATCCAATCGAAGGTTAAATCGGAACTGGAACAACAACAAAAAGAATTTTTGTTGAATCAGCAAATGAAAACTATTCAGGATGAGCTTGGTGGCAGCCCTATTGAAAAAGAAATCAGGGAGTTTAATCAAAGAGCAAAAACAAAAAAGTGGCCTAAAGAAGTAAATGAAACCTTCCTGAAGGAACTTGATAAATTAAAAAGAGTAAATCCTGCATCTGCTGAGTATTCTGTTCAGTTAAATTATATCCAGGTATTACTGGATCTGCCATGGAACGCATATTCTGAAGATAGTTTTAATCTGAAAAGAGCAACAAAAATTCTTGATGAAGATCATTTTGGATTGGAAATAGTTAAAGACAGAATTATTGAATATCTTGCTGTTCTGAAACTTAAGGGAGACATGAAGTCTCCAATTATTTGCTTGTATGGCCCTCCTGGAGTTGGTAAAACCTCTCTTGGTAAGTCCGTGGCAAGAGCTTTGAAAAGAAAATACGTCAGAATGTCATTAGGAGGCCTAAAAGATGAATCAGAAATTAGAGGCCATAGGAAAACATATATAGGTGCTATGCCTGGAAGAATAATTCAAAGTATTAAACGGGCAAAAACTTCAAATCCTGTTTTTATTCTGGATGAAATAGATAAGGTTGGAAGCGATTTTCATGGCGATCCTTCATCTGCACTTCTGGAAGTGCTTGATCCTGAACAGAACAGTACTTTTTATGATAATTATCTGGAGCTGGAATATGACTTGTCAAAGGTTATGTTTATTGCCACTGCAAATATTACAAGTACAATTAACCCAGCACTTCTTGACCGTATGGAATTGATAGATGTTAGCGGATATATCGTTGAGGAGAAAATTGAAATAGCCAAAAGGCATCTTATAAAAAAACAACTGGAAGCACATGGTATTAAACCAAACCAGATAAAATTTCCTAAGGAAACCATTGAATATATAATTGAGAATCATACAAGAGAATCAGGCGTCAGGTTACTTGATAAAAAAATCGCTAATGTCACCAGAGCAATTGCAAAAAAAATTGCTTTGGAAGAAAAAATTGAACGGGTAATTGAAAAGAAAACTATTGTTGATATTCTTGGGCCCCCAGAGGTAATTAAAGATAAATATCAGGGTAATGAGATTGCCGGAGTAGTTGTTGGCCTTGCATGGACAGCCAGTGGAGGCACAATATTGTTTGTTGAGACCAGTCTTAGTAAAGGTAAAGGAAAACTTACAATTACTGGAAATCTTGGCGATGTTATGAAAGAATCAGCAGTAATTGCACTTGAATATTTAAAAGCACATGCTGGATATCTTAAGATTAATGAAGAGGTTTTTGATAAATGGAATGTTCATATTCATGTTCCGGAAGGTGCTATTCCTAAGGATGGTCCTTCTGCCGGAATAACAATGCTGACTTCTCTTGCATCTGCTTTTACACAAAGAAGAGTCAAAAAAAATGTTGCAATGACCGGAGAAATTACCTTAAGAGGTAAAGTTCTTCCTGTAGGTGGGATAAAAGAAAAAATTCTTGCAGCAAAACGCGCAAATATTAAAGAATTAATTATTTGCAGAGAAAATCAAAAAGATATAAATAAAATAAAGGATCTTTATGTTAAGGGCTTGAAATTCAGCTATGCCGATACTATGATGAATGTTTTAGATTTAGCTCTATCAAAAAAGAAAGTTGATAATCCTGTAAATATTAACTAGCTTTTTAATCTCAGGATGTAATATTATATATCCAATACGTTATATGTACATGAATTATAGTATTACGGAAAATAAATATTTTTCCGTACTTTAAATGCCTGTAATTCTCCTCTTATGGTTTTGGGAAAATATGTAAATAATATATCAGGTCTCCAGTTTTTTAATTTGCTCAGATATGGCACTCTCCTGCTTATTGGGATAATTTTTACTAAAACGGACCTGTCTTTATCAGATATAGGTTATTACCATGTTTTACTTTTAATAGCAGCTGCTGTAAGTTCCTTCTGGCTTTCAGGTATTATTCAATCCTTATTACCTTTATACAAAAACAATAAAACTTTTTCTTCAAAAGAAGAAGATAATAAAAAGTCAGCTGAATTGTTCAATGCTTTTCTTTTGCTTTGTTTATTCTCTGTTGCAGCTGCATTTTTTGTATTTATTTTTCAAAATTTTCTCTCCCGGGCATTAAATAACTCTGAGACAATACCCTTTCTGAATTTGCTGTTATTATTTATTTTGTTTAATGGGCCGGCAAGCCTGGTTGAATATATTTATTTGTTAAAACGGCAGCCTGAAAAAATTATAAAATATGGACTGATCTCCTTTATTCTTCAGTTTGTTGTAGTGGCAGGTCCTGCAATATTGGGATATAATATTGAAATCTGCATATGTGGGCTGGTACTAATCAATGTCATTCGCTTTGCCTGGCTAATCAAATTATTATTTAGAAATGCTGAATTTAAGATTTCCTTTAAATTTATAAAAGAACATCTGACCCTTGGCACACCGCTTATTTTAAGTATTTTTCTGAGCGGATCAGCTACTTATATTGATGGCTTCATAATATTAAATAAATTTGATTCAGAAAAATTTGCCGTGTTCAGCTATGGTGCCAGAGAATTGCCATTAGTAGTGTTATTGGCAAATGCATTTAGTGTATCAATGATTTCTGAATTCAAAGGGGATAATTTGAATGATTTACTGAAAAAGATTAAAAATAAATCAATTAAGATAGCCAGATATCTTTTTCCTGTAAGTATAGTCTTACTGGCTACAAGTAAGTGGTTTTTCCCCCGGATATTTAATCCTGAGTTCGCTGAAAGTGCAGTTATTTTTAATATTTATCTTTTATTAATTGTAAGCAGGCTGGTATTTCCTCAAACTATACTTATTGGCCTGAAAAAAACAAAAATAATACTCCTCGCTTCTGCATTTGAAATATTACTAAATGTTTTCTTTAGTTTATTACTGATTAATTATTTTGGTATCGCAGGTGTTGCAATTGCAACGGTGATAGCTTATTATTTTGAAAAGATATTCTTAATATTATATAATCATTATTATCTTAAAATTTCTCCAGTAAAGTATATAGCACTCAAGCATCATTTAGTTTATTCACTTATAATTATTATTTTATTCTTTATTATTGAAGGGCGGCTCTTTTAATTATAAATTTTATCAAATATATGATAATAGGCTATTAACTTGTTTTTTAATATATTTGTGTGTACACTAATATGTTCGGTGTAATTAAATAAGTTAAATGTTAAATTAATTTCTATGAAAATGGGATTTGTAATTTTGTTTGGAGTTTTTATGATTCTTCTTGGTATTGGCCTGGTTGTCAGAGTAATTTTTCATCTTGATTTTCCGGTTGGGAGATTCATTCTCGCCTTATTCATTATATTTATTGGTGTAAAATTATTATTTGGACACAGGCTTAATTTTGTCTCACATAGGGAATCAAATAATGATATAATATTCAGTGAACGTTCAATTGATGTCACTTCTTTGGATGAAAAGGAATATAATGTAATTTTTGGTAGCGCAAATATAGATCTGACTAATATAGATCTTGAAGGTGAAAAAAAAGTATTTACGATTCATGCTGTTTTTAGTGGTGTGGAGATAAAAGTTAGTGAAAATATTCCTTTAGTAGTCACAACAGAAGCAGTCTTTGGCGCTGTAAACCTACCGAAGGAAAGTGTTGGCGGTTTTGGATCTTCAGTTTTTAAGTCGGGAAATTTCGATTCTGATAAACCACATTTATATATAAAAGCCAGTTCTGTTTTTGGGGGTATTAAAATAAAATATAGATAAACAACTATTAAATAATGAAAGAATTTATTAAATATTTTCTCATTTTCCTTGGGCTTGTAATTCTTGGTTGGGCGCTGGTGTTTTTTAAATCTATTGTAGCATATATTCTAATTGCATTTTTGATATCTCTTATTGGCCGCCCGCTGGTTGATATATTAGGAAAAATAAGAATCAGAAAATTTTGTTTACCAAGAGCTATACGTGCTGTTTTGGCTCTTGCATTCATATGGTTTATAATAATTACCTTTTTCAGGATTTTTATACCAATAATAGCCAATGAGGCAAATGAACTTTCAAAAATAAATACAGATAGTGTTCTAAAAAGCCTTGAACCTATTAAAAAAGTAGAAGCTATCTATGATAAAATGGACCTGGGAGGTGAAGAGAAGCTATCCTTTGAGGATTATGTGACAAAAAAAATCAGTTCTGTTTTTAGTATTACATGGGTTACTAATTTAGTAGAAAAACTTGCAGGCACCTTAGTGGATCTTTTTATAGCAATTTTTTCAATTTCGTTTATATCATTTTTCTTTTTAAAGGAAAGTAACCTTTTTGAAGATGGAGTGTTATTATTGGTTCCTTCCGGTAAAGAAAAGAAAGTTCATAATACCCTTTTGTCAATAAAACATTTATTAAAAAGATATTTTATCGGAATTGGAGGGCAAATAACAGGAATATTTATACTCTTAACAATTGGTTTAACTATTTGTGGAGTAGGATTTCATCGCGCCCTGGTTATTGCACTTTTTGCCGGTATAATGAATGTAATACCATATGTCGGACCTCTTATAGGAGCATTTTTTGGGATAATGATAGGTATAGTCTCTCATCTGGATATGGATTTCTATACTGAGATTTTACCTTTGATTTCGTATATGGCTTTAACCTTTATGATTGTTCAACTAATTGACAACTTATTGTTTCAGCCATTAATATTTTCTAAATCTGTAAATGCTCATCCACTTGAAATATTTCTTGTTATAATGATTGCAGGTAGTTTTGCCGGTATTCCCGGTATGATAGTTGCTATACCGGCTTACACAGTTTTAAGAGTAATTGCCAAAGAGTTCTTTAATCAGTTTAAGGTAGTTAAAAAGCTTACTGAAAAGATTTAAATATATTATGTGCTTCCTATGATTATTTTTCCTCTGAAATAACAAGCTTATATCCTTTTCCCCGGATATTGATAATTTCGAGGTTTGGATCATTCTGAAGATATTTCCTGATTTTTGAAATAAATACATCCATACTCCTGCCAGTGAAATAATTATCATCTCCCCAAAGTTTTGTTAATGTAGGTTCCCTGTCCAGAACCTGGTTTTTATTTTCGAATAATAACTTTAATAATTCAGCTTCCCTATGGGTTAATTTTTGTGTAAAAGAATCATTATATCGCAGAAATTGAGCTTCATAATTAAATAAATATTTTCCAATGTAAAATGTGGTAATCCCCGATGAATCAGGTGCTGTACCATCTGCCCTTTTAATAATAGCACTTACTCTAAGTAATAGCTCCTCCATACTGAAAGGCTTTTTAATATAATCATCAGCGCCAATGTTAAATCCTTCAATAACATCTTGTTGTAAAGATTTTGCTGTTAAAAAAATTAGTGGAACTTTTTTATCAATTTTGCGTATTTCTTTAGCAAGAGTAAATCCATCTTTAATGGGCATCATTACATCAAGTATACAAATATCAGGCTTTAATTTACAGTATGCCTTTAAGCCCGATTCACCATCTTTGCATAGATGAGATTCGTAACCACGGGTCTCAAAATTTTCTTTAACAATAAGCCCTAAAAAAGGATCGTCTTCAACAATTAATACCTTAGTTTTAGCCATAGATGATGATTAATTTAATTTTCCATTTTTCAATTCTGGTCTGCTAAGTGGAATGAAAATTTTGAACAGGCTGCCTTTTTTTGGCTCACTTTCCAACTTAATTGATCCATTATGTTTTTTTATAATATCAGCAACATAACTTAGCCCTAAACCATAGCCTTTTACATTATGAACATTACCAGTTGGCACACGGTAAAACTTGTCAAAAATTCTCTTTTGCTGCTGACTAGCAATTCCAATTCCCCTGTCCTGAACAGCAATCATAATACTGTTATCAGCATCTTTAGTGAAAACAGTAATTTCAGGCTCTGTTAGTGAGTATTTAATTGCATTGTCTACAAGGTTATATATCACATTTGTAATATGTACCTGATCGGCTTCAATGTAATAATTTCCGGCACTTAAGTCAAGATTAAGAATCCCGCCTTTATTATTTATTTGGACTTCAACATTTTCAGTAATGGTATGAATAAGATGATGTATATCGGTTTTTTCAAAATTCAATTTGATCTCTTTTTTCTCGAAAGCTGATATTTTCAATACTTTTTCTACCATCATTCCTAATCTGGCATTTTCATTTTTAGAAATATCAAGATATTGCCGGGTCCTCTTTTTATCTTTTAGAACATCAAAATTCTGTAATGCCTCAATAGCTAATGAAACAGTTGAAATTGGAGTTTTTAGCTCATGAGTCATATTATTAATAAAGTCGTTTTTAATTTCGGATAATCTTCTTTGACTAATAATTGTAGAAAGTGCAAAAACAAAGCTGCCAAGAGTAATAAGTATCATTAATAAGGAGGCAAAAAATACACCTCCCAATTTTTTGACCATATATTTTGATTTTGATGGAAAATAATTCATTAAAACATGTTGATTTAGAAAATCGCCAGTGTTAATATTGCCAATAATTCCTTTGGTTAGTTTTTCTAAATTGGGATTTTCATCATTCAGGTAAATAAATGATTGGATCATTGGATTCCATATTCCCATAATAAACGGAATGTCAATATCCCGCATCTTTAACTCCTTTTTATAAATACTATCTAGATCATGGTAATTAATTTGCCTTGAGATTGAAGGTTGCAAGGTGAAAACTTCTTCAATAATATAATTAAAAGATTCATCACTTTTTATATCGAAACGAAATTCAGAGCTCACGTTAGCTTGATCAATAATTATTCTTTGATTATAATTCTCTAATTTATTAGGATTTGCCGAATTAGTAGATACTGATATTTCTGTAGAGTCGTTATTAATATTTTTAATTATTCCGGAATTATATGATCCGGAGATAACAGCAATACTGCCAGATCCTTCCCGGAAAGATTTTATGCGATGCAGTTTTTCTTTGTTTAAAGATGTATACAATATATAATTAACATCTTTTTCAAACCTTTCCAGATTTTGCTTATAAAAATTACTTATCCAGAATATCTGAAAGCCAATAATACCTAATAAGGCAATACTCATCAGAATTGTAACAATTTTTATTTTTTTGTTCATCCGAATAATTTTAAATTATGAAGCCCGGATGGAGCTTTTTTATATGTTAATCACAAAAATATAAGAAAATTATGTCATAACACCATAATTAACAGTCATTAACATTATTGGAAATAATCTGTATTTATAAGTTTAAATAATATCTCATTATAGTTTGACAATCCAGTTATTTATTGCTGATAAGATAATGTATATAATAATTATCAGAGGGATGGCCGCAAATTTTAATAAAACTAATAAGATAATTGATATAGCGGTAAAAACAAATCTTAGTCTGTTATCTCTGAATTTAAAGTTTTTGAATTTCATTGCAAACATGGGGAATTTTGCAACAAGCAGTAAACATAAAATTATTATTAAGGCCACCAGAAAATATTTGTTAAGAATGATTGCATGAAATATTTTTGTATTTTCCGCTTCCAGAATAAATGGCAATGAAATAATGAATAAGGCAGATGCTGGTGTAGGGAGCCCGATAAAAGAATTAGTTTGTGATTTGTCAATATTAAATTTTGCCAGACGTAATCCTGAAAAAACAACAATCAGAAATGGAAGAATTAAGCCTGCCAATTCAATAATAGGCAGGTCGAAAGAAAAACTCTCTATATTCAGACTTCTTTTAAGCAGCTGGAAAAGAATTACAGAAGGTGTAAACCCAAAACTAATTATGTCGGCAAGTGAATCAAGTTCTTTGCCAACATCAGAATAGGCATTAAATAATCTTGCGGCCATGCCATCAAGAAAATCAAATATTGCTGCAATTAAAATTAGAATTGAAGCAGAAATCAAATCATTATTAAATGCATATATTGCTCCAATGCATCCGCATAACATATTTAATGAAGTGATGAAATTTGGCAAATGGCGAAAAATTCTATTTTGTACTGGCATATTTGATAATTTTTGCAATAATACTCACAAAAATAAGTTAAAAAGATAGTTTGATAAATATTTATTGTGTTAGTTTTGTGATTATGGTGATTACACTGCTTCAGTATATCGAGGGAAATGGTTATTATGATTGAATTTGGAAGAAAAACAGGGACTATATTTTTAGTAATTTTATTTATGGCTGCCGGCAGGCTGATTGCTCAGGCACCCAAATATAGTAATGAATTTTTATCCTTGGGTGTTGGTGCAAGATCATTGGCACTTTCAGGATCTGTGGTTGCTGGAAATAATGGTGTATATTCAGGTTATTGGAATCCTGCAGGCCTAGTTTCAAGCGATAAAAAATATGATATTGGACTTATGCATGCTGAATATTTTGCCGGTATTGCAAAATATGATTATTTAGGTGGAGCTTTTAAGCTTGATGATTCAAATTCTATAGGAATTTCAATTATAAGATTTGGTGTAGACGATATTCCAAATACATTGGAATTGATAGATAAAGATGGAAATGTTCGATACGACAGAATAAAAACATTTTCAGCAGCTGATTATGCTTTTATTTTTTCATATTCCAGAAAAACTAATATTAAAGGACTTAGTTTTGGGTCGAATTTAAAAGTTATTCGGAGAAAAACCGGCGATTTTGCCTCTTCCTGGGGATTTGGGTTAGATGCAGGAGCCAAATATGATTATAAAAAGTGGCAATTCGGAATTATGGGTCGTGATATTACATCAACTTTTAATGCATGGACTTTTAATAACTCTGAGTTAAAAGAAGTTTTCGAAATAACTGGTAATGAAATTCCTGAAAATTCAGTTGAATTAACAATCCCAAAACTTATTATAGGTGCAGCACGAAACATTTCTTTTTCTAACAAGATCGATTTAATGGTAGAATTGGATGCTAATGTTAGTTTTGATGGTAAACGCCATTCATTAGTATCTTCAAATTCTGTGAGTATTGATCCTTGTGTAGGTATTGAATTGGACTATATTGACATGATATTTTTAAGGTTTGGCTTTGGTAATTTTCAGTTTATTCCGGGATTTAACGGCAAAGATGAATTTTCACTACAACCCAATCTTGGTTTAGGCTTACATTTCAAGAATTTTTATATTGATTATGCCTTAACAGATATTGGTGATCAATCGCTGGCATTGTATTCCAATATTTTTTCAATCAGGTATAAATTCTCAGGGAAATAGAACTGACATTTGAAAAAAAATGTCATTTTATTATTTATTAATTCTGGCTATTATAGTTTTTCTTCCAATAACTTTCTGTTTTAAATCTACTTCTATTTTTGTTTCCGGTGGAAGAAAAATATCTACTCTAGAACCAAATTTAATAAAACCCAGAGGTTTTCCCTGTTCAACTTTATGGCCTTGTTCTCCATAGGATACTATTCTACGGGCCATAATTCCGGCAATTTGCCTTGTTAAAAGAGAAAAACCCTTTTCATTTTCAATAACTACTGTTGTTCTTTCATTATTTGTTGATGATTTAGGATTCCAGGCTGCATAATACTTGCCCGGATGGTGATTCATATATTTAATAACACCATCACAAGGATACCAATTTGCGTGTACATTATATGCTGACATAAATATTGACACCTGTATTCGTTCATCTTTATAATGTTCATTCTCCATAGTTTTTTCTATAACCACAATTTTGCCATCAGCAGGTGCATAAATTACATCTTTATCCTCCATAACAGGTCCTTCTGTATATCTGAAAAAAAACATTGCAAAAACAAAACTTAATATGGAAATAGGTAAAACGAAAAATAAGAGGATAGGAATCTTAATTAAAAAGATACATATACAATTAATCAGTACTAGAAAAAGAAAAAGCCTTAATAATATTTTATATCCTTCCTGATGAATTCTCATATTTTCAATTGAAGCGACAAAATTAGTATAAAAACTTAATTAATCAATTCCAAAAATACATAAACAGCGGGTGATGCAAATATAATACTGTCAAACCTGTCAAGAATTCCACCATGCCCCGGAAGAATTTTACCACTGTCTTTTATATCCAACTGTCTTTTATACAACGACTCTGCAAGATCTCCAAAGCTTCCTGCAACAGCTGTAATTCCAGCAATTATTAGCCACTGGATATTATTTAACTCAGGAAAAATATTTGTCATAAATAATCCTGCACAACAACATAAAATAAAACCTCCTATTGTTCCTTCCCAACTCTTTTTTGGTGAAATACGTTTGAACAGCAGATGCTTTCCAAAACTAACACCAAATAAATATGCTCCGGTATCGAATATCCATATAAGAAAAAAGAACCCAAAAAGGATATTTGGATTGTAATCAGTTATAGCATCAGTAAGAAAAACAAAATTATTTAATAATGAGAATGGCAGGGAAACCAATAAAACACCAAGGAAAGTATAGGCAATGTTTCCGAAAGGCTTGTCTTTTTTTCTATATAATTCGATAATAAAAACAATTAATATGAGTGGAATTATTGAAAGAAAAACTCTATAGTCAGGTATTAAATTAACAAATAAATAATTAGAAATAAATATGATGGAGCCAAGAAAAATTCCTGTGATTTTTTGTGGTGAAATTCCTGATTTTTCCGCTAAGGTATAGAATTCAATTAAACCAAAAATAATAATCAAAAGAAACATTATCCCAAAACTAATATGGCTTAAATAAATTGAGCCCAATACTATAACTGCGAAGATAAAACCTGTTATAGTCCTCTGTATAAATGTTTTCAATATTTTATGATTTTATTCTAAATTACTTTCTGTCAATTTATTTCTGTTTACTTATCATTAAGCAAAAAAACAATCAATTCTTTTGGACCATGAGCTCCCATAACAAGTGTTTTTTCAATATCGGCAGTTCTGCTAGGGCCTGTAATCATTGAAATAAGAGAAGGCAGGTTGTTAGAATATTTATTTTTAATTTTTTGTAATGCTTCTCCGGGCTCCATTACCAGTTGTGATGAATTTGCAATAACAATATGCACAGGAGGATATATATTCAAACGTCTTCCGGAGGCTTGTTTTGAGCTAATTACCACACTGCCGAAGCGAGCAACAAGGTGTTCACATGTTGTTATTCCGGCATCCATGTTCAGAAAATCTTTCTCAGAATTTGAGAATTTTATTTTTGTGTCTTTAAATATATTAATGAGATCGTTGTCAATACAAAAAATACTTTTCCATTTTTTTTCCTGAAATAATGAATAAAGACCTTCCTTTAATTCAGCAAGGTTTTCGGCAAAAATAAATTTACCGTTCATCGCTAGTAATTGTCGGGCGAAAATTATTTCAGGAATTTCATTTTCAGTATTATATATCTTCTCAGGAGAAATATTTTCGTTAACAGAATTCTGAAGAGCATAATCAGGGTCTGACTCACGGGCAGTCCGTATTTTATTAATAATATATTCTTTGGATTCAGAATTACTCATTTACTTTTTAATATCAGTTTTAGCAATCTTTTTTTCTTTAGTCGTAACTTTTTTTGTGGGTTTTTTCGCAATAGCTTTCTTAACAATTTTCGATTCGGGGATAATCTCAATTTTACCAAAATCACGTTTTCCGAATATTTTTTCTAGATCTTCAGCAAAAATAACCTCCTTTTCAAGAAGAAGCTCACCAAGAGCAATATGCCCCTTTTTGTTTTTATTCAGTAGTATTTTTGCCCTTTCATATGCCTGGCTTATTAATTTGCTGGCTTCCTGATCAATAATTTCAGCAGTTTTTTCACTGTATGGTTTTTGAAAGGAATATTCATTTTGCCCGGATGAATCATAAAAGCTGGAATTTCCAATTTTTTTACTCATACCAAAAAATGCCACCATTGCATATGCCTGTTTGGTGACCTTTTCCAGGTCATTAAGTGCGCCAGTTGATATTTTTCCAAATGTTAATTCTTCAGCTGCGCGACCTCCCAATGCGGCACACATTTCATCCATTATTTGTTCTGTGGTTGTTAAATGCCGTTCTTCAGGAAGATACCATGCTGCACCAAGTGCTTTCCCTCTTGGGATAATAGTAACTTTAATAAGAGGTTGAGCATATTTTAACAACCAGCTTATAGTAGCGTGGCCTGCTTCATGATAAGCAATAGCTTTTTTCTCTTCTTTTGTAATAATCTTGTTACGTTTCTCTAATCCACCAATAATTCTATCAACTGCATCAAGAAAATCTTGTTTATCAACCTGCTTTTTATTATTTCTTGCGGCAATAAGTGCCGATTCGTTACAAACATTAGCAATATCTGCTCCGGAAAATCCAGGAGTTTGTTTAGCAAAAAACTCAATGTCAATTTCTTTATTATATTTTATTGGTCTTAAATGTACCTGGAATATTTCACGACGTTCGTTCAGATCGGGTAATTCAAGATGAATCTGTCTATCGAATCTCCCTGCCCGCATTAATGCATTATCAAGTATATCTGCCCGGTTAGTGGCTGCCATAATAATAACGCCGGTATTTGAACCAAAACCATCCATTTCAGTTAAGAGCTGATTGAGAGTGTTTTCTCTTTCATCATTAGATCCAAAATTCGCATTACGGCCTCTTGCTCGTCCAATAGCATCTATTTCATCAATAAAAATGATACATGGAGCTTTTGCTTTTGCTTGTTTAAATAAATCTCTTACTCTTGAAGCTCCCACACCGACAAACATTTCAACAAAGTCAGATCCGGACATAGAAAAGAATGGGACATTGGCCTCACCTGCCACAGCTTTGGCGAGTAAGGTTTTTCCTGTCCCCGGAGGTCCTACAAGTAAAGCGCCTTTTGGAATTTTTCCTCCAAGTAGAGTATATTTCTGTGGTTTTTTGAGAAAATCAACAATTTCCATAACCTCAATCTTGGCTTCTTGAAGCCCGGCAACATCTTTAAAATCAATATTGATATTATTTTCTTCTTTATTAAATATTTGGGCTTTTGACTTACCAACATTAAAAATATTTCCGCCAGCTCCGCCACCACCTCCACTACCGCCACTCATTCTTCTGAAAAAGAAAATCCATATTCCAATAATTATCGCTAAAGGCAGAAGATAACCAAGGATATTACCAAAATGATCTGTCCGTGTTTTTAAGGAATATCCTATTTTTTCTTCTTCGGTAAAATTTTCCTGAATTCTCTGCAAATCTTTATCAAAAATTACAACATCGATCTCAAAATAAAAGTGAGGACCCTTTTTGGGTGGGGAAGAAAGCCCTTTTGTAAAATACTTCTGATATTTAGAATCACTTATTTTATTTGCTTTAAGGAATATTTCAGCATTTTTTCTGTTTATAATTTCAATTTTCTGTACATCATGACTTTTTAGCATAGCTTCAAAATCATACATAGTAATCTCTTTTGCTTTTTGTCCGAGATTAGAATTAAAGAAATAAAGAAACAGAATAGCAATTATAGCATAGACATAATAAATGCTGAATTTGAATTTTTTTTTATCCGGATTTTTTTTATCCGACTTTTGACTTCTTATATTTTTATTTGGAGGTGTCATTTTAACAGTTTTCTTAAGCAGTAATAATATTATTTATAGTGAATTATCTGTTATCAATTCTTGTACCAAAACAATGAATTTAATTATTTAGGCTAATGTTAATGAGTAATTTAATCATAAAGGAATGTTAACCAGCCTGATCGTATTTGATTTTTATTGTGTCAGCCCATAAATCCTCTAGTTTGTAAAAATCACGGTATTCTTTCTGGAAAATATGCACAACTACATCTACAAAATCAAGAATTATCCAAAATGAGTTTTCGTAACCGCCTTTCTGCCAGACCCTTTCATTAAGATCTTCTTTAACTTTCTTTTCTATTGAATCGGCAATGGCATTAACCTGTATATTAGAGTCAGCATGACAAATTATAAAATATTTACAGATAGAGTTTTCAATATTATTAAAATTAAGACTGATAATTTCTTCTCCTTTCTTTTTTTTTGCACCATCAACAATGGTCTCCACAAGTCTTGTCGTATCATCAGGACTCTTTTTTATACCCATATAATAATTTTGATTCAAAGATAATGAATTTTAAAGATTATTATATTTATACAAAAATAAACAATGAATTATTTGGTGAATAGGGCAGATATTCATTTTCTTCAATGATAATTTAGTATTTAATAATGGGAAAAACTTCTAATACCAGAGTTTATAAGGTTAAATCGATTGATTCAACCAATAATTATGCACAAAAGTTAATTGATGATAAAGCAATAAATGAACAAATAGTTGTAATTACTCAAAACCAAACCCAGGGGAAAGGTTATGGCAGGAATAGTTGGGAAAGTCAATCTGGCATGAATCTAACATTAAGTTATGTGTTTTTTCCTTTATACCTTAAAGCTGAGGAGCAATTTATAATTTCAAAAGCTATTTCTTTAGGGATTAAAGATTTTATTGAATTGTTTGTTGAAGATGCAAAAATTAAGTGGCCAAACGATATTTATGTTAGCGATAATAAGATTGCTGGAATACTGATTGAGAATACAGTGTGTGGAGATAATATAACAAATTCTATTTCAGGTATTGGAATAAATATTAATCAAATGGATTTTCATTCTGATCTCCAAAATCCAATTTCACTGAAATTAATTACAGGAATTGAATATAAACTTGAAGATTGTTTCGAGTTGTTAAATGATATCATTGAAAACCGATACCTTCAATTAACTGAAAATCCTAAAAAAATAAATTCAGATTATATAAAAGCTTTATACAGGTACAAAGAGTTTTGTCCGTATAAGTCACATAATAATTGGTTCAATGGAAGGATAGTTGATATTGATATATTTGGACGAATAATAATTGAAAAAGAAAGTGGGGAGAAAAGTTTCTTTGGGTATAAAGAACTGGAATACATTATATAAATCTCTAATCTGACAGAGATTCTATAAGTCAAACAGTTAAATCGCTGAGAAGAATTAACAAAATTTTCAATTTTTTGTATAGGAGATACGGGTAAACTGGTCAATTATATCATCTAAACCTTTTTTTAATGGTTTTTTAACCATCATTTTCATCATCTGATTTAATTCTGCTTTAATTGAAAGCTTTATTTTCGTATCATTTTCTCCAACTTGTTTAAGTTGAATGTAAAAATTGAATTTAAAAGGAATTTTTCCTTCAGGAGATATTTTAATAAAATTATAGGGATTTTTTTCTACTATTTCAACACTTATTTCTCCCATATTTTTAAGGGAGAAACTGCATTTATCGGATGAGCTTTCCCAGTTATCAACCTTATCTGGAGGGATGTAGGAATCAAAATTTCTAAAATCTGTTAGAAAATTAAATACCCCTTCTTCACTATTAGGTATAGTGCCGATTTTACTTTCTATAGTTGTCATTTTTAATGATTAGTTATGAGTTCCAGATTTCAGGATTTTGCCTCCATGCCTTTAGTATTGCTAAGTCTTCATTTTTTATTAAACCTGATTCAATAGATAATTCAATTAAAGCTTCGTAATTAGTAAGACTTATTAACCTACATCCGGCTTTTTTGAAATTCTTTTCAGCTAAGGGGAAACCATATGTAAATACTGATACCATGCCTAATACAATACATCCGGCTTTTCTTAATGCTTCAACTGCAATTAGACTACTTCCGCCGGTTGAAACAAGGTCTTCAATTACAACGACTTTCTGGCCTGTTGAAAAATGTCCTTCTATTAGGTTTTCCAGTCCATGCTTTTTTGAGCCAGACCTTATATAAATAAAAGCTTTATTTAATTTATCAGCCACCAAAGCTCCCTGGGCAATTGCCCCCGTGGCGACTCCGGCAATAACATCTGTGTCAGGAAATTCTGAGCTTACAATATTTGCCAGTTCATTTTTAATCATATCTCTTGTCTTAGGAAATGACAAGCTTTTTCTATTATCACAATAAATTGGCGATTTCCATCCCGATGCCCATGTAAATGGTTTTGCCGGTTCTAACTTAATTGCTTTAATTTGTAATAATTCCTTAGCAATCTTTTTTTCAATATTAGTCATGGTACAAATGTATAAAGTTTTTTTTGAGGATAGATTATTTATTTTAAGTGAAAGTCCGGTAAAAAATATGTCGTATAAAATATCGGATTATTATAAGTATAAGGATGCTGGAGATCTTCAGGATACAATAATACAATTTGAGAAAAATAAATCTATTTCAGGAATTAATATATATGATAAAGATGTTGAGCTATTATATGAAAAGTTTACAAAATTGTTTCTGTTTATTGATGCGGCAGGAGGATTAGTAAAAAATAGTAGAAATGAGTTTCTTTTTATCTATAGAAAAGGGAAATGGGATTTGCCAAAAGGGAAAGTTGAAAAAAATGAAAAATTTTCTGAAGCAGCTATTCGGGAAGTTGAGGAGGAATGTGGTATTTCCGCAGTTGAAATAAAAAGTTTTATTTGTCATACTTTTCACACTTATAAAATCCATAACACTCCTGTTTTAAAAAGAACCTGGTGGTATGAAATGTATTATAGCAGAAATGAAAAACTGAAGCCTCAATTAGAGGAAAACATAACAAATCTGGATTGGTTTAGTAAAAAAAATATGAACTTGATTTTTGAAAGCACTTATAGTTCAATCAATGAGATATTATCTGTCTTTTTTCCCCGATCTTAATTCTTTTATGTGTTTTTCCCGTCTAATACCTAATAAATAATCTTCGAAACTTTCTGAAGGTAATGGTGCAGGAGATAGTAATACTTTACCTTCAGGGTCAATCAGGAAATATGACGGATAGGCCTTAACATTATAAGTATCAATAATGCTTTGTTGATTAGAAAAATGAAGTATTGTCCACTGATAATTATTTTTATTAATAAAGCTTTGAAGGCTGTCAATATTATTATCGACACTAATTGAAACAATATTTAGAATGTCTGAATATTTCTTGTGCATATCATTTAACAGTATAAAATCTTTTTGACAGGCATAATTTACAGAATTGAAAAAATTCAGGTAAATAAAATGTCCTGAAAAATCTTTTAAGTTGTTGATTTTACCACTTAGATCATTCAGACTGAAATCCGGAGCCTTTTGTCCCGGATACATCTGAAGAAGTTTTGTTTTCAAATTATTTGAATATTCTTTGCTTCGTTTACCTGTTGCATCTTTTGTTAACGATTCGGCCAAAAACAGCAAGGAAGTTTTTGAAAAGTCATTTTTATAGAAACTATCGTGAATACCCTTTATTAATACAAGTTCACGAAATTCATTGCCCGATAGATTAACATCATTTCCAATACATTGTAAAACATCGGCAAGTCCTCTATTCATATTTATTGAGCCTGATAAACATTTACCAGAATCTTCTTTGGAGTAGTTATACAGAAATCTTTCGAACAACAGGTTGAAGAGATCCATATAAGCTTTATTTCTATATAATATTTCTTTATTTGAGTAATAATGTTTAACAATTGTTTGTGCTGATCTGGAGTTTGCAAGAAATTTTATGTAGGCAAATCTGTATTTTTTATAATTATTGAAATATTTATGTTGAATATCTGAGAATTTATCATTTAGGTTAAAAAATAATGTGTCGATTTTTTTATTAAATACACCTTGACGAATTTTGTAAATGTTCAAATCAATAAAATTGTTAAGTAAAACATCTAATTCCTGAATAAGAAAATTTAATTCATTCTTATTATTTGTTTTGATTCCAAGATCTATTTCAATCTCGTCAAAATATGGATTTAATTTTTCAGCTTCGGTTTTATTTACTTTAGGAGGGAGTATTATTTCATAACTATGGCCCGGTTCAAAAAAAATACTTGCTTTAAATACACCTAAATGAACAAAGGAATAAATTGTTTCTACAGCAGGAAAAGTGCAAGAAAATGATCCATCCTGATTAACCAGAAAAGAGAAAAGTTTTTCTTCTTTCTTGTTTATCGGGTCGTTATATTTAAAGAAAAATATTTGATCGCCTGAATATTCAGGATTATTACCTGATATTATGACATTTTGGCAGTAGGAGAATGAAAAAAAGCACAGAAGAATGATAGATAAGAAACTACGCATATATAATATTATTTCAAGCTAACTTCATCAGGTACAAATTGACTGGCATCGCCACCATTACGAAGAATATCCTGAATAATTGTAGAAGTTATTGAAGTTAATTCAGGAGCTGTCAATAAAAATAATGTTTCAATATTATGTTCCATTGCTTTATTGATCTGGGCAATTCCTCTTTCATATTCAAAATCAGCAGCAGTTCGTAGGCCTCTTAATAAATATCCGGCATTTTTTTCTTTGCAGAAATTAACTGTAAGACCTTCAAATTTTTCAACCTCAATTTTATCACTATTCTTAAATACCTCGTTTATCCAATATAATCTTTTTTCAAGTGGGAAAAATCCTTGTTTATTAGTATTGTGCCCGATAGCAATAATTATTTTGTCAAATATTGGCATTGCTCTGGTTACAATTGATTTATGTCCCTTAGTAAAAGGATCAAATGATCCCGGAAATACAGCAATCTTTTCCATTTTGATAAATTTAATAGTTATTTTATTTCTTTCTGTTTATTTGAAGAAACAAAAAGAATATTTCCAATGTCCAGATACCCGGTAAACAAATCTATCCCCTTTGATATTGATTCTGTTCGGAATCCAATTATAGTTAAATCAGCATCCATCGATTTTTCAGAAATAATATTTTTTGTTTTTTCAATATTATCATTTGGCACTAATATAAGGTTATTTGGAGAGATAGGAAGTCTTCCCGATTTTATAAGTGACATTATTTTCTCTTTCTGGCTTTCGAGCTTAGCTTTTTTGTGAATTGCAAATATTTTAATAATACCTTTATTCCATTCAGGGTGCCCAAGTAGAATATATGCAAGAAGTATCATAAGATTTGCATTTTCGTAATCCTGAGAACTTATCCAAAGGTGAATTTCCTTCTTATATCCAAAACTTTTATATGAAGAGTTTAAAATACAAATATCCATTTCAGTGGTTTTCAGGAGACCGATATTTTGCAGGGCTTCATTAAGTTTTCCCGGTTCGGTTCTTGAAAACTCAAACAAAATCATATTATTCCCTTTGCCGGAAATACTCTGAAGCTGGATAACCTGTGCTATGGCTGATGTATAAGAAGGACTGATAATTGTATCGAGATATACTTTTGATCTTGCTCCTGATGCAAGATTTATTAGCCGGTTAAGAATCTTTTTTGATTCATTAGATGTTTTATTATTGAGATAGCCTTCAATAAAATGAATATATGTCCCAAAGCCATATTTATAAGATATCCAGCGTATTATGTCAAATGCTGAACGTCTTTTAAATGAATCTCGTGAAATACAAATCATAAATGGTCGCCAGTTAAGGTTGTCATCTTCCTTAGCAGCCTGCTGTAAAAAAACCTGTATTTGTTTGCTAAGTTGAAAAAATACCCCACGGAAAAGATTAACGAAACCCCGACTTTCCTTACCTGAGGTACTAACAAAATAGTATATAATAGAAATAATAAGAATAGAAATTATTGCATATGGCAGGTTCATTTTAAACATTAGCCATAAAGAAAATACTGCGCCAAGTAAAGAAAAATACCATTTTGTTTTAAAAGTTGGCCTGTATGATGGATCAGCAACAAAATGTTCAAGGAAGGAGATCGTACATATTGAACCATAGGTTATCATAAAAAACATTGAGATTATTCGTGCAACAAAGTTGATGTCACCAATAATAACAAAAAAGAATGCAATTATTACAGAGATGATTGTTGCATTAACAGGTTCGTTTGAATGTAGCTTCCCTCTGGCAAGCCATTTATTAATGGTTTTGTTGGGAGAAATTTCATCGACCCCAATTGCCTGTAGAGTTCTTGGTGCTATCATAATTGATCCCAGAGCAGAAGATATAGATGCAGCTGCCAGCCCAATAGGGATTATTGGACCCCATATTGCTATTTTACTCATGATGAGCTGATCACTTGCAAGATCTTCAGGGCTGGCAGAAATTGTAAATTTATAAGCAACAAATACATAAATTAATATTCCTACAACAGTAGCCCAAATAGTCCCTCTGGGGATTGATTTTTTAGGATTCTTTAAATCTCCGGAAAGACCAAGCCCGGCTGCCAGTCCTGTAAAGGCAGGGAAGATGATTGTAAAAACATAGAAAAAAGAATCTGGATTTGTTATACGGTTATCAAAATCAATTTGTTCGGGGGCAATAGGAGATTTACCAATAAAAAACATTAATAGTGAAGTAAAAACCAATGCTATAACTATATATAAAGCTTTCATCCCCAAATTAGCTCCGCGAAATAATATTAATCCGGAAAGCAAAATCATTGTAACAATGCATACTGCTTTTTTTGTAATAAGGATGTTAAATTCATTGGAAATATAATTAAGTAAAGGTTCAAATGCCTCACCAAAAGCAATTACATAAAAGGCAACTGAAATTGCCTGCGAAAGATATAATGTTATTCCAATTGCTGCACCAATATTAAGTCCGAACGACCTGGAAATAATGTAATAAGCTCCACCTCCCTGAACTTTATGATTTGTTGCTATCTCAGCTACAGCAAGTGCTGTTGGAATGGTAACCATATGCCCCAGTAGAATTATCCCTATGACACCAACAAAACCAACATGTCCTACTGCATATCCAAATCTAAGAAATAAAATGGCTCCAAGAATTGTTGAAATGGCGGTCATAAAAACCGGCATTGTGCCGAATTTGGCCA
>JBHOTF010000009.1:0-65140 GCA_042584005.1 Bacteroidota bacterium | reverse complement strand
CTAGTAAAATCAATATTCTTATTATCAACTCTTATTGCTATATCATTAATTTCCAAAGCGCAAGTTAATGATCCGGGATTATTGACACTTGAGCGTATATATGCATCAAATGAATTTCGAACTCAGGGATTACCACAGGTAAGATGGATAGATGGTGGTGAAGCTTATACAACACTTGAAAGATCACCAGCTGTTTGGGGAGGTATGGATATTGTTAGATATGATACAAAATCAGGAGAAAAAGAAATAATATTAACATCATCATTATTAATTCCTGAAGGGGAAACAAGGCCATTATCAATTAGTAATTATATATGGTCATCAGATAGAAATTACCTTATGATATTCACCAATACTAAAAGAGTATGGCGCAGGAATACCAAAGGTGATTATTGGTTTCTTAATCTATCATCAGGGGAATTGAAAAAACTCGGAGGGAAAGCTCCTGTTTCCTCATTAATGTTTTGTAAGTTTTCACCTGATAGTAAAAAAGCAGGATATGTGAGCGAGCACAACATATATGTTGAGAATCTGGAATCAGGGAAGATAGTTGCATTAACAAATGACGGATCGGTTACCACAATTAATGGGACATTCGATTGGGTTTATGAAGAAGAATTCGGCTGCAGGGATGGTTTTCGCTGGAGCCCTGACAGCAAGAATATTGCATTCTGGCAGTTAGATGCAACCGGTATTCGTGATTTTTATATGATAAACAATACTGATTCATTGTATCCATTTATCATCCCTGTCCAATATCCTAAGGTAGGTAAGTCAAATTCTGCCGCCAGGATAGGAGTTGTTTCAGTAACAGGAGGGAATATAAACTGGATGAAAATTGATGGAGATCCAAGAAATAATTACCTGCCCAGAATGGAATGGGCTGCAAGTTCAGAGGAATTACTTATTCACCAGCTTAACAGACTTCAAAATACTATTACTCTCTTGCTGGCAAATAAAGACACAGGTGTAACTAAAACAATTTTGATTGAAAAAGATGAAGCATGGATTGATGTGGTCGATGATTTGAAATGGATGGATGATGGAAAAAGTTTCACCTGGGTTTCTGAAAGAGAAGGATGGAGGCAGGTTTACCTTGTTAGCAGGGATGGTAAAAATCTTCAGCCTTTAACACCGGGGGAATATGATGTGATTAATATTCTGAATATCAATGAGAAAAGCAACTATTTGTATTTTATTGCCTCACCCGACAATGCAACACAGAGATATTTATACAGAGTGAAAATGGATGGTAAAGGAAAAGCTGAAAGACTTTCACCGGCTGATCAGTCAGGAACCCACTCATATAATATTTCACCAGATCCTAAATGGGCATTTCATACATTTTCAAATGCAAATACACCACCTGTAATAAATCTCATCACATTACCCAATCATAAGGTTGAACGATATCTGGTTAATAATAAAAGTTATGCTGAAAAAATATCAAGATTAAAACAGCTTCCTATAGAATTTCTTAGAATTGATATTGGTGATGGAATTGAACTGGATGCATGGATGATGAAACCATACAATTTTGATAAGAATAAAAAATATCCTGTTGTATATAATTTGTATAGCGAACCAGCATCAACAACAGTAAATGACAGATGGGGAACAGGTGGATTATATAATCTAATGCTGGCTCAGAAAGGCTATATTGTCATTAGTATTGATAACCGCGGTACTCCAGCACCAAGGGGAAGAGAGTGGAGAAAGTGTATTTATAAAAAAGTGGGTATTTTAAGTTCAGCTGAGCAGGCCAAAGCAGCAATGGAAATTAATAAATGGCCCTTTGTCGATAAAAACCGTATTGGTGTTTATGGCTGGAGCGGAGGAGGATCAATAACTCTTAATATGTTGTTCAGGCACCCGGAAATATATCATACGGGAATGTCAATTGCACCCGTACCACTGCAGTTATTATATGATAATGTTTACCAGGAAAGGTACATGGGATCACCTGTTGATGATTACGATACATATATTGAAGGCTCACCTATTACATATGCTAAAAATCTCAAAGGTAATTTATTGCTTGTTCATGGCACCGGTGATGACAATGTACATTACCAGGGCTCTGAACTTCTTATTAATGAACTTGTTAAACATAATAAGTATTTTACAATGTTTGCATATCCCAACAGGTCACATGGCATTTACGAAGGTCCGGGAACCACCATGCACCTCCGGCAAATGCTCACAAGGTATTTAATGGAAAATCTTCCTCCCGGCGGAAATTAATTGAAAATTGATAATTGATAATTTTTAATTTTTAATTTTTAATTTTTAATTATTTCAACCCTCTGTTTTCGAGCAATGCATCAATCTTTGGTTCCGCACCTCTGAAACGAATAAAGAGTGTCATTGGGTCTTCAGTACCACCTTTTTCAAGAATATTTTTTCTGAATGAAAGTGCTTTGTCTTTATCAAAAAGATCTGTTTCCTTAAATGCCATAAAAGCATCAGAGTCAAGAACCTCAGCCCATATATAGCTATAATAACCTGAAGAATATCCGCCACTAAATATATGTGTGAAATATGTACTTCGATATCTGGCAGCGATTTCAGGAATCAGGTTGATTGCTGATAATGATTCTTTTTCAAAATCTGCTGTATTTATTTCTACAGTATCTTCTAATGTATGCCAGTTCATATCAAGAAATGAGGCTGCAAGAAACTCTGTTGTAATAAATCCCTGGTTAAAATGCCCGGCATTCTTAAGTTTTTCTATCAACTCATCAGGAATAACTTCACCTGTTTCATAATGTTTTGCATACATTTTCAGAACCTCAGGTTCACCAGCCCAGTGCTCCATTATCTGTGATGGTAATTCAACAAAATCTCTGGGAACGGAAGTGCCTGATAAACTTGAATATCTGCAATCAGAAAGCATTCCGTGCAAACCATGTCCAAACTCATGAAATAGTGTAGAGACCTCCCCAAAAGTCATTAGAGAAGGTTTGTCGCCTGTAGGTTTTGAAAAATTACCATTAATAGTTATTACCGGATATACATCTTTTCCGCCAATTTTTGATTGTTTCCTGTAAGAGCTCATCCATGCACCGGCTCCTTTGGTACCAGCCCGTGGATAAAAATCGGTGTACAATACAGCTAAATGAGAATTATCAGCTTCAAGCACCTCAAATACTCTTACATCTTCATGATACTTAGGAAGATCTACTCTTTCAATAAATTTCAGTCCGTATAATTTATTAGCTACCATAAAAGCACCATCCAATACATTTTCCATTTTTAGATAAGGTCTTATCTGCTCATCATCCAGATCGTATTTGGCTTTTTTAAGTTTTTCTGCATAATACCACCAATCCCAGGCCTGAAGTTTAAAATTACCATCTTCAGCATTTATAATTGTCTGCATTTCTTTTAGCTCATTTTTTGCCACCCTTAATGCAGGTTTCCATAATTGGTTAAGAAGTTTATAAACATTTGCAGGTTCTTTGGCCATATTTTTCTCCAGCACAAAATCAGCATGAGTTGCATAACCAAGCAATTTTGCTCTTTCAACTCTCAGATTTGCAATTTTTGCTGCATTGGCTTTATTGTCAATTTCATCATCATTGTTCCCCCTGTTAATAAATGCTTTGTATACTTTCTCTCTCAGAGCACGATTTTCTGAATATTGAAGAAATGGAATAAAACTTGTTTTCTGCAAAGTAAATACCCATTTCCCATCCAGTTCTTTTGAACTGGCTGTCTCAGCAGCCCCAATAATAACAGCCTCAGGCAAACCTACCAAATCATTTTTTTTGTCAATAACCATCATGTAATTATTGTCTTGCTTCAATATGTTATCGCCATATTCAATGGTTAGAACAGACAATTCACCATTAATTTTTCTAAACCTGGCTTGTTCTTCTTCATTCAGATTTGCTCCACCTCTTACAAAATCTGTATAATATTCTTTTAATAATGTTTCTTGTTCAGTATTCAGATTTAGTTTATCTCTTTCTTCATAAACAGCTTTTACACGCTCAAATAATTTGGGATTAAGGTTGATATCATCGAAATGTTTTGATAATAGTGGGGCTAATTCTTTAGCAAGTTCCTGAAGTTCATCACTTGTATTCTGTGAGGTCATGTTATCAAAAATGCTAGAAACCTCAGAAAGTAATACTCCACTATCATCAAGCGCTTCGATAGTATTTTTAAATTTTGCTTTTCTTTTTGAATTTACAATTTTATCAATTTCCTCGTTTTGCTGAAGCATAGCCTCTTTATATGCAGGCATATAATGTTCCAGCTTAATTTGTTCGAAAGGAGGAACTTTGAAAGTAGTTTTAAATTCACTAAAAAACGGATTGTTTTTATCAAGTTCTCTTTTTTCAGTTGTTGAACAGGAAGCAAATAATACAATTAGCATAAGATTTATTATTAGATATTTTTTCATTATATATATTTTAATTGAGTTATATGAATTTTCATTATTTGTCTTTTACACATCTGAAACCTGTTGTGGCATTTCTGTCAAAGCCAGGTCCTACCAACAATAACATCTGGTTTTTATTAAGCTGTTGTGGGCCGCCTTTCACATACCACCAGCTTGATGTTGGATTATAATAACTTCCTCCCCGAATCAGAGTAAAATAATAAGCTCCATTGTCATATTCATCACCCGTCATCTGCCATACATTTCCTACAAGATCCATTAAACCGTAAGGGTTCTTTCCTTCCGGGAAGTTTTTGACTGAAGATAATAACATAGAAGCATTATTGCATTTTGAGGCATCAAATTCATTTCCCCATGGCCAAATCCTGTTATCGCCGGCCTGAGCAGCATGCTGCC
This sequence comes from Bacteroidota bacterium, assembly GCA_042584005.1. Taxonomy (GTDB): domain Bacteria; phylum Bacteroidota; class Bacteroidia; order Bacteroidales; family JBHOTF01; genus JBHOTF01. The sequence goes on along the minus strand of JBHOTF010000009.1, from coordinate 60,333 downwards.
ACTCTGCATCAGTTGGAAGCCTTTTCCCTGCCCATTTAGCATATTCTTTAGCATCTTTATAGCTAATCCATGTAACAGGAAAATCTGCCATTGTTTTTTGATATTTTCCCTCTTGCCAGTTCTTAAGGTAATTGCTTGTATCTCCTGGTAAATAACCTGAATCATTAATAAATTTGTAATACTCTTCATTTGTCACAGGAAAAATATCCATATAAAACTCCCTGATTTCAATTTTATTATTTTTATTATAAAGCGGATATGGAATAAAGGCATCATTATTTATCGGGTTATATATTATGTTTCCACCGGGAATGGCAACCATTCCTTCAGGAGGTTTCTTAGCCGGTTCCGTTCTTTTTAAAACAGATATTAAGCGGGAAGTTGATGCTATGACTTCAACAACTCTTTCGTCAATTAATTCATTATCAGCAAACAGCTGAATAACAAATTTTCCTTCATACCTGCCGAACAACTCTCTGAGATTGAGATTAATTTTTTCAACAGCAAACTTTCTATACGAATTTTCATAGGATGGTTTTCCTGCCCATATTCTGAATTCATCGCCGGTAACAGCATCAATGCTTAATCTGTCGATTAGAATTTCGCATTTTATTAATTCAGGAAATTCTGCAATACAGTCAATATTTCCTTCCCTACGAGTATTTAACCAGCTTCGGTTAAATGCCTCCACCTGTGCCGGTAAATATTTTTTGCCATTAATCTCAACAGGTTTTATCTCTTCATGGTTCCATATGCTAACAAAATGTTTTCCTTCAGCTTCTTTTGTTTCAAACAATGGAGCATCGTATCCTTCTGGTATTAAGGAAAAAACGGTATAGATAGTTTTGTTCTCACCTGGCCATTTGTTCACCCATATACTATCAGCCAGTGTGGGTATCAGTGGTTTCCAGTCGAGTGCATTAAAATTTTCTGTATTTTCTCTTAATATCATAAGAGTATTTCCCAAATAACGGTATTCTTCCTCCATCCATGACTGCCGTCCCGGTCTGAATGTATTTATTTCAGTACCTATGCCATTAAAAAAAGAAACAGCAGATTCACGGTGCAATCTCCCTTCATTTAGCTGGCATACACGAAAAATAGCAAAATCAGGTTTTATATATTTATTCATATTTAGAGGCGGAGGCATAAAAATTGCGTCATGGACCCGCCCTGAAACAATACCCGGCATATCTTTCGGAACAGCCATCCCTTCACTATACATAATTATCCCTTTTTTAACGGCATCAGCAGTTATTTGAAGAGTATCATTTGAGGCGCCTTGTGTATCAAGAACCACTCCATCGGCATCAGTAGCTTCAAGCAATCGTTTCATGCCGGAATAAATATTTTCCTTTCTTGTACTTTGATCCCAGGGGTTATATGAAATAAAAAAAGCAGTTCCCTCTTTTTGTCCATAATTTGCCAGATCTTTCATTTTATTAAGCCCTCCCGGCAAATCGGCATACAGATCCCATTGGTTTCTCTGATCCAGTCCAAGGCGCGGCCAGGTAGGCCATATACAAAATACATCGTATCCCCCTAAAAGTCTTTTCCCTTCTTCGAGAAATTCTTTATAATGATATTTTCCATCGTTTTTGTCATAATATTTATGGTCCCAGGCAGCCTGAAGAACCATCATATATTTAGATCTGATCCATTTTAGGTCTTCCCGTTCAAACAGCTTATTATCAAACTCTTTCAGGTCGAATAAAAAGTTATCCCTAAACATTATTTTCAGTCCGTTCTGCCAGTCTCCTTCATACATCTGGAAATAAACAGAATAATTTACCTCTCCACCAGGGAATAAGGATGTTTTCCACCTTCCGCGTGCAGCATTCGATGAATTTTGTCGCCTTGCAAGAGCACAAATTGATGTCCCCGATTCAAGATCAAGGTCAGAATATCCAAGTTCCCATGCATTATCAGGAAGCACACATCCTACAGGTCCGTGCCCTGGCCTCCAAATTTTACTTCTTGAAAGTGACCAGGGGCCTGAAGCTGTAATATAAGTTCTCTCAGTATCCTGCCCCATAGGAACCAGGTTTGCAATGTCAATTGTGTCGTTTGATGTATTGGTAAATTTTATATTGTATTTATAACATTTATCAAAACTATTATCAGGGCTAATAAATGCCTTTATCCCATTATCAAAAAAGATATTATAGTTTTCATAAGTCTTAAAACTTTTAGCCTCATGAGAAAAATAAAGTTTTTCATTCATTAAGAACGAAAAGAAAGAGATTCCTTCCGGATAATAATTTGAATTATCATTGACAACTATTTCCTTGACATTAAGTCCGTTATCATGACTTAATTTTACATCTATATTCTTTTGTGAATATATTTGATAGGATGAAGAACATATAAGAAATACAAATATTAATTTAATTATTATTGCTTTCATTTATTGATCTGAATTGAAGAACGACTATCCCTATAAATACGATAGTTATAAAATTAATAAAAAGTCCTGATATTGATATAGATTCATTATCAACCTTTATAAATGATAAAAAACTATAAGTAGAGAAAAGTACAAAAAAACTAATAAATAACCATGCTAATGAAATAAAACGTTTTTTAGTTTTTTGAGTAACAAACTGGCGTTTCTTCCCTTTTAGTATCAAAAGAAATATCATTATTATACTATATAGCAGAAATTGAAAAAGGAAAAGTATTGTTGCAAAAGAAATGATTTTGGAGGAAAAAAATTCATAATTTGATACTGTACCAATACCTTGTTTCTCGGTAAATACATTTACATTATCAACAGCAAAATATGTGAAGAAAAGGACGTTGACAAGTAATACCAGGAAAAAAGGAGTTAGCAATTTCAAATCTTTTGTCCCAAAGTAATGCTCAGGAAAAATAATCCATCTGAAATAAAGATATAATAGTGGAGCAAAAACCAATATAAGGGGATTTACAAAAAAACCTATTAGAACCTCTGAAAAATCACTGAATTGAAAAATTTGTGAATTAAAAAGAGTATGAATAATAATGGATGTTAAAAACAGAATTATAATAATTTTTGCGCTTGTATTTTGTTTTTTTTCAATAAAAAGATAAACCAGTAAAATAATGGACAGAATAATAGTTATTATGCTGAATATCTGGTTAATTGACATTATAATATTCTTTTGGCATTAATTATTTTGAAAAGTTTAATACTTATCCAAACAAACAATGGCGCTGTTATTATTCCTCCAATAATATCGACAAAATAATGGGCCTTAATATATACTGTCGCCATACATAAAAATATTACTAAAGGAAGAAGCAGGTAAAAAAGCCATTTTAGATTTTTGAATGCCAGATATAAAAATACTAAAGCCAGTCCAACATGAGAGCTTGGAAAAGCACCCGTTTCACCTTCACCCATTCTTTGCATAAATTCTACTGCCTTATGAAAAAACAGTGCTTCAGGAGGTTTCGACTGTATTGCATCAAAATAGAACTGTGGTCCTCCGGCAGGAACAATAATAAAAATCAGATAATATATCAGGAAGGAACATATTATAATAAATATTGTTTGTTCGGTTTTTTCAGGTTTGGAAAAATAAACTGCAAGAGGAACTCCTATTATCATTAAGTAATAAGAGAAATACCCCATATACATTAGCTCAGATATCCATAATTGAGAATATTTGGCTGAGAATGTAATACTTGGCTGATTCCCAAAAATCACGAAGTCAAGCTTTTCAAAAAATGAATCCAGATCGTTAAAAAATATATTATTTAAATAATCTGTTTCCGAATAAAAGAAACCGATTAATAATAATGGATAAAAATATCTTATAAACTTAAACAGAGGTTTTTGTAAAGATAATCCGGAAATGAAATATATTCCTATAAGAATAAGCAAGCGTAAAACAAGATGCAAGAACTGGTCTTCCAGTCGATTAAAAAAAATAAGAATTGGCAAAGCTGTTAAAATAATATAAATCGCAGTTATTAAATCTGCAGGCAGAAACCTTTGTTTTAATCCGCTCCTCATTATTTCAAGAATAGAATAAATGAAAAAATGTTAATTTACTAATGACTTCTGGTAAATTCTGTAAGTTTTATAAACCTTGCCACCCATTCTTTCCATTTCAGCTCTGATATTTTTATTGGTTTCCAGTTCACAATGACTATCAAAATATTCTTTGTTTTCATGACGTCCTGATTCAAACATTTTAACACCCATCCAGGTATCAAGTCCTCTCCCTCTATATGCAGGATCAATTCCACCCAGAAGAAGTGTAATTTGTTTAGTTTTTTTGGCAGCACTGAATAAGTTAAATATTCCAAATGGCAATAAATGCCCGCCACATTTCTGTATCCCTTTACTAATATCTGCCATACCAATTACGAAAGCAACAGGATTATTATCAGGAGTAACAATTGCCTTTACAAATCTTGGATTAATTAGCATAAGATATCTGTTAGCAAATTCATCCATTTCTTTTGTAGTAAGTGCAGCAAAGCCATAAATATCTTGAAAGGTATTGTTTAATAGTGTTAGTATTGGTCTTACATAAGGCTTGAGTTTTCTCCGTTTCGTAAATTCAAGCATTCTTAGGTCAGGATTATTCCTTTGTGTCCTTTCACAAATTCTGATATAAAACTCAGGCATAACCTCTGGAATATCAACCTTATAAACAACCAGGTCTATTTCTTTAGAATAACCTTCTTTCTCAACAATCTCAGTTAAATACTTGAAATTACAAATTGAAGCAATATTTACAGTTTCATCAAATCCTTGTGTCAAAAATCCTTGAGGGTCTTTTTCAGAAAAAGAGAATGGCCCGATTATTTTTATCATCCCTTTTTCGCGTGCCCAATTTTCCACATAAGACAATAATTCATGAGCCACTTCCTGATCTTCCCATGTTTCCAGGTAATTCCAACGGCCATTTTTTTCATTCTTTTTTTCATTGTATTTATGGTTGATAACCCCCATAATTCTTCCTACAATCTCATCGCCCCTGTATGCCAACAAAAGAATTGTATCACAATATGAAAATGAAACATTTTTTTTAGGATTATAATATTCCCATTCGTCCATGTATAATGGTGGCACCCAGTTCTTATGGTCTTTATGAATCTTTGCGGGAAGATATATATACTTTCTTAATTCTTTTTTTGACGATACTTCTTTTATTGTAACGGGCATATTTGAATTATTATTTTATAATCCCCAGAGACTTCCCAACTTTTTGGATTTTCTCAAGGGCAATGTTAATCTGATCAGTTGAATGTGTTGCCATTAATGAAAATCTAATCAAAGATGATTCTTTAGCAACCCCTGGAGAAACAACAGGATTAGTAAATACTCCTTCCTCTAAAAGTAGCTTAGTAAATTTCAAAGTCAGCATTTCATCTCTAATGAATATAGGTATAATTGGGCTTTCCGAAGAACCTGTATCAAAACCCATACTATTTAAACCATCAAAAGCGAGCTTTGTGTTATCCCATAATTTTTGAATACGTTCTGGTTCTCTAATCATTATGTCAAGCGCAGCAAGAGCTGAAGCAGCTGAAGCCGGAGGAATACTTGCGCTGAATATTAATGATCTGGCATTATGTCTTATGAAATTTATTGTATTGAAGTCTCCGCTAACAAAGCCACCAAGAGATGCAAGAGACTTACTGAAGGTTCCCATTATTAAATCTACTTTATCTGTTAATCCATAATGAGATTCGGTACCTCGTCCATTTTCACCTATTACTCCAATAGCATGTGCATCATCCATCATAATACTGGCATTATATTTCTCTGCCAGCTCTACTATTCCAGGCAGATTAATAATATCGCCTTCCATGCTAAAAATACCGTCAGCAACAATTAGTTTTATTTTATCAGGCTCACAATTTTTTAAACATCTCTCTAGCGATTCCATGTTATTGTGCCTGAATTTCAACACTTTGGCAAAAGACAAACGACAACCTTCAATAATTGAGGCATGATTTAGCTCATCAATTAAAATAAAATCTGACCTGCCACATACACTTGATATCACCCCAAGATTAACCTGAAACCCGGTACTAAAAACCAATGCATCTTCTTTTCCAACAAATTCAGCCAGTCTTTCTTCAAGTATTCTGTGTAGATCAAGATTTCCATTCAGAAAACGTGATCCGGCACATCCTGTGCCATATTTGTTAATTGCATCAATAGCTGCTTTTTTTATTTCAGGATGGGTAGTTAAACCAAGATAACTGTTGGATCCGAACATAAGAACCTCTTTCCCGTCAAGAATCACTTTTGTATCCTGATCAGATTCAATTTCTCTAAAAAAAGGATATAAACCTATGGCTTTAACCTTCTGTGGAATGTCATATAATGACATTTTCTCTTTTAAAACTCCCATTTTAGTATTTAATGCATAAAGTGCCTGTTTATCCGACACTTACCATATCATAAATATAAATTAATCAGTAAAATTTAATTACAAAACAGCTTTAAAGATATAAAATATCCCAAATATGAAAAATCTCCTGTTATAAGTTGAATTTGAATTTTTCAAAATAAGTTAAATAGCTAAACTATTCACTTCCTAAATCTTCGAAACTCACATCCGAAAAGTTCTTCTCTGGTTCAGATACTTCTACATCAGATTCAACAGATACTTCTTCAGAAACCTTCTCAGAAACTTTTTCCGGCTCTGTATTCACTTCTATTTTCACTTCTGTTGGATTGGAATTCTTAATAAACTTAATAGCTGAATCTAAGCCATCTGCGAATTTATCAAAATCTTCTTTATACAAAAACAATTTGTGTTTTTCGAAATGAAACCCACCATCCTTGTCAAATATTTTCTTGCTTTCAGTTAGAGTAAGGTAATAATCATTTCTCCGGGTTGCCTTAACATCGAAAAAATAAGTTCGTTTTCCTGCTCTTACAATTTCAGAAAAAATTTCTTCTCTTTCATTCTTTTCTTTGCCTTCCATCTTCTTATCCAATTTTTATATGGAATCAAAAATAAAAATTATTTCATGATTTCTAAAGAAGAATGAAAGAATTAAAATTTTTATTTGAATATTTTGTTTTACAAAAAGATTATTTACTCCAACATTATATAATATAATTTGAGATTTCAATAATATATTGTATAAGTTTGAAAAAAATAATTACTTTTGCGCGACAATTTTATTTATTGATAATCAGTTCTTTTAAGATATGATAAGTAGACGTTTACTGAGAATAAAAGTATTACAGATATTATATTCCTATTTTCAGAAAGATGACAGATCAATCCCTAAATCGGAAAAAGAACTGTTTTATAGCATAAATAAAACTCATGAGTTATACATTTATCTTCTCCTACTTATTATCGATATAGTAGAATATGCGGGTTCGATTATTGAACTTGGAAAACATAAACATATCCGCAGTCATGAAGACACACATCCTAATACTCGATTTATAGACAACAAGCTAGTCGATATTCTTAAAAATGATGAGGATTTTCTAAAATATATTTCAGTTTATAAACTCAGCTGGGCAGATAATTATGAACTGGTAAAAAATATATACAGATCATTTTCTAAGTCTGAAGTGTATAACAATTATATGAATCTGGAAAACTGTGATTTTAAAGCAGATAAATATTTAATTCTGGATTTACTTGATGTAGAATTTCTAAACAATGAATTATTGCATCAAACTCTGGAAGAAAAAAACATTTATTGGAATGATGATCTTGAATTTGTAGTCAGCATAATTCAGAAAGCTCTTAAAAAGCTAAAACCGGATAGCAAAAAGTTCATCCCAGAACTTTTTAAGGATAAGGAAGATAAAAAATACGCCCGGGATCTTTTCAGAATGTCTGTATTAAATTATGATACTAATATGACTCTGATTGAGAAATATACTGACAACTGGGATATTGAAAGAATTGCATTTATGGATATTATAATAATGCAACTGGCAATAACTGAAATTATTGAGATCAAATCAATACCGGTAAAAGTATCATTAAACGAATACATTGAAATATCGAAGTATTACAGCACACTAAAAAGCAGTATTTTTATCAACGGAATACTTGATAAAATAATTCTCTTTCTTAGAGAGAACAAAAAAATTAATAAAACAGGAAGAGGGCTTATTGGAGAGATTTAAGATTTTATATATAATGATATATTAAATTTGTCTACTAAAGTCATATTTTGTTTGATAACTGATAATTCTTATTTACATTTGCCTCACAATTTGCGGAGATTTAGTATATTAACATATAAATATTATCACAATGAAATACACTTTATATACATTTAAATTTCTACTTGTTTTTTTAGTATTTGGCCTGATTTCTTGCTCAAACGCTAATAATTCTGATGAAAAATTATCTTCTGATCTTGTTAATAACCCTAATAGTGCCGACGGCAAGAATAAAAGCAGTGTTCCTGAAATTACCTTTGAATCAGTCACTCATGATTTTGGTATTATTATGGAAGGAGAGAAAGTTCCCTGGATATTTAAATTCGAAAATACAGGTGGGGCAGATCTGATAATATCTAATGTTGCGGCTACTTGTGGCTGTACAGCAACAAAATGGAGTAAAAAACCTATCCCCCCCGGAGGAAAAGGACAAGTTGAGGTAACTTTTGACAGCAATAACAAACCCGGGCCAAACCGGAAGAATGTTAAAGTCATGACAAATACTACACCAAACCGCACAGAACTCACGATTATTGCTGAAGTATATAAACAAAAGAAATAATCAATAAAAACTGAATAAATAATAATCAATATTATAAACAAATTAATTATGAACGATCTATTGTATATTTTATTAATGGGAGCGCCTCAGGAGGGTGCAGCTGAAAGAAGTCCTTATTCTTCATTGATATTTTTTGGCCTTATTGCTGTGATCTTTTACTTTTTTATGATCAGACCACAGATGAAAAAACAAAAAGACCTGAAAAAATATCGTGAAGAAATAAAAAAAGGTGATAAAATAATAACTGCAGGTGGAATTTATGGCAAAATAATCGAAGTTAAAGATACAGCTGTAATAATTGAGGTTGAAGACCAATCTAAGCTTAAAATCGACAAAAATTCTATTGTGCGAAATGTAGGTGATGGTGAAATAGAAAAAAAATAAATTTTATTCCCGAAGTCTGGGAATATCAGTAAGAATAATTAAATATTTTGGAAACTGAAATATTTAAAAAAATTCAAGAGTATTTTGATCCGGTTAAAATAAAAAAGAAGGAAAAACTGATACTTATATTTTCTTTTATTTTTGCCGCTGTATTCTTATGGTTTCTTAATATCCTTAAGGAAGATCATATTGCCATTATTAAACATCGTTTTGAATATTCGAATTTTCCTGAAGAGAAAGTCCTTGTTAATGAACTTCCGGAATATCTGAATTTAAGAGTAAAAGCTAAAGGCTCCAAAATATTCCAGCATAATTTCAGTTCAACTTTACGTCCTGTCAGGATAGATTATCAATCATTGAAGAAGAATCAACCTGACTTAAACAACGATAACAGAACATTTATTCTTTCACAAGCAATTAGAAATGACCTTAAACTTGAAGATTTTGAAGTTTTGTCAATTTCACCCGACAGTTTGTTTTTTCATTTTGCAGAAGAAAAAAGCAAAAAAGTTGAGGTAAGGACAAATATCGATTATCGGCTCGAAAAACAATTTATGCTAAATGGAAAAATTATTTCAGATCCCGATAGTATTATTATTACCGGACCAGATGTCAATATTGATACTATTAATTTTGTTTCGACAGAATATTATGAAATAAAAAAATTAAGAAAAGCTTTCAACAGAAACTTATCTATTGTAAAACCACATGATAAGGTAATCCTCAGTCATGATAAAGTTAATGTAAATATTGCTGTTGAAAAATTCACTGAGAGAGAACTAAATATCCCCATTGAAGCTGAAAATCTTCCTGATTCATTGTCTCTCAGAACTTTTCCAGGAAACCTGAAGCTTAAATTTCATGTTGTTTTAAGTGAATACGAAAAATATGAGGCCACACACTTTCGAGCAGTTGTTGATTATAATTCGATAGAACAAAACCTAAACAATAAATTAAGAGTAAAAATAGTTAAATCACCAGATAATATTTACCTGGTTAGTTATTCACCAACAAATGTGGAATATATTATTGAAAAATAATGTTACAGATAGGAATTACAGGCGGAATAGGGAGTGGAAAATCAATTGTATGTGAGGTATTTAAATCACTTGGCGTTCCGGTTTATCATTCTGATGAACGGGCAAAATTTTTCATCAACTCTGATACTCAAATAATCTGTAAAATAAAAAATTGTTTTGGTAATAATATTTATTGGCAAGATAATAAAATTGACAGGCATGCACTTGCCAAAATTGTTTTTAATAATAAAGAATCACTTGAATTACTAAATAGTATTATTCATCCTATAGTAAATGAAGATTATCAAAGTTGGATAAATAAACAAAATCAGGCAAAATATATCCTTAAGGAAGCAGCTATTATCTTTGAAAGTGACACATATAAAAATCTTAACTATATTATTTGTGTTTCAGCTCCTGAGAAATTAAGAATAGAAAGAGTGAAAAAAAGGGATAACAGTTCTCAAAAAGAAATTGAAAAAAGAATACTAAATCAGATTTCTGACAAAGAAAGAAAAAAAAGATCTGATTTTATACTAAATAATGATGGCACAGAATTACTTTTGCCACAGATTCTTAAACTACATAATAAATTTAACAAGTAAATATATATGAGTAAATACGGAAAATGGATAGGAGGAGGACTTGGATGGGCATTTTTAGGCCCTCTTGGCGGTTTTTTGGGTTTTGCACTGGGATCAATGTTTGATAATAATGATGGCCAAAATATACGCAGGCCGGGAGCTACAACCAGAGGTGACTTTGCAATGAGCCTTATTGTTCTAGTGGGGGCCGTTATGAAAGCAGACGGCAAAGTGGTACAATCAGAACTTGAATATGTTAAAAAATATTTTGTTCAGTCATTTGGCTACGAAACATCCCAAGAGGTAATTCCTATGCTAAAGGATATTATTAAACAGGATATTGCTATTAATGATATTTGCCAGCAGATAAGCCATTATCTGGATTATTCTTCAAGGCTACAATTATTACATCTTTTATTTGGCATTTCACTGGCAGACGGACATACACATTCAAAAGAAGTTAAAGTAATAGAAAATATTTCAAACCAATTGGGAATCGATTTTAAAGATTTTTCCTCCATAAAATCAATGTTTGTTACTGATATTGATTCATCCTATAAAATTCTGGAGGTTGATTCATCAGCTAGTGATGAAGAAGTAAAAAAGGCTTATAGAAAAATGGCTGTAAAATACCATCCTGATAAAGTAAGTTATCTTGGGGAAGATTTCAGGGAAAAAGCCAAGGAGAAATTTCAGAAATTAAATGAAGCTTTTACAAAAATAAAAAAAGAAAGAGGTATGGCAGCATAAAAGTATTAAATTTGCCACCACAAAAGACTAAAAAAAATGGATTTAAAAGGAATATTAGCTATTTCAGGATATAAAGGATTGTATAAACATATTTCCGAAGGAAAAAATGCAATTATTGTTGAATCTCTTGAAGATAAAAACAGAATGCCGGCATATGCCAGTTACAGGATAAGTACACTTGAAGAGATTTCAATATACACAGAAGAAGAGGATATTAATTTACTGAAAATATTTGAAAAAATATTTGAAAAAGAAAATGGTGGAGCAGCGATAAGTCATAAATCATCATCAAACGAGTTAAAAGCATATTTTTCAGAGATACTCCCCGATTATGACAAAGAAAGAGTATATGTTTCAGACATAAAAAAGGTTTTGAACTGGTATAATATTCTTCAAAAACTCGATCTTATAAAGATTGAAGAAAAGAAGGAGGAAGAGACAAAAGAAGAAAATAAGTTAAAAGACAAAAAAACTACCGAAGATAAAAAGCCTGAAGAAGCAAAAAAGTCTTTAGCTAAAAAACCCAGCAAAAAACTCAGCAAAAAAACTGAAGATAAAAAAGAAAAATAATTCAGCCGAATTGTCTTAATTTATTGAGACAAACATTGAGATACCGGTGTATGAAGGTCCCATACTGGGAATTACTTTTATATTCCGGTTTTTTTTATACAAAAACCGCCCAACAGTATACCCTATCACTGCTCCACCCAAAACATCAGTTGCCCAATGTTTATTATCATAAATCCGCGAAATACCTGCAAATGTTGCCAGTGTATATGATATCACAGGAATTAAGGGCCTGTCTTTGAACTCCATAGCGATAATTGTTGCCATGGAAAAAGCAATAGTTGTATGGCCGGATATATAGGAAGAATTTTTTAAACTTATAGGTGAAAATTTTTCCGGATTGGGTGGCATATCATAATATGGCCTATGCCGTCCAAAAACCGACTTCGACAATTGAGCCATCAACCCACTTATAAGAAAAGTTTTAGCAGCCAATAATCCAAATTGCCGATTATTATCATTATCGTAAAAAACTCCGTGCAAATATAGAGCACCAAAGCCTATAGAAGCATATAATCCACTGCCTATTGGCTCAAATAAATATTTACTCATTTTATCAAAACCCTGCGAACGATTGTTCTGAAAGAAATCATATATTTTCTTATCAAAAGCAAATAACAAAGCGCTTGCTCCGATAAAGCTGGTAGCTTTGTAAAAATCATTCCTTTCCCATTTAAAAGGTGACAGAAGAAAATCCTTTGTGTCAGATAAATATGATTTAAAGTATGTTTTTGTTAAACCAGTCCGGTGTAAAAATAATGTGTCAGACTGAATAACACTTCCTTTTATATTCAAGAATATTGTTAAACTTAGCAAGAAGATTAAAAATAATCTTTTCATTTTCAGAGATTTAATTTTTTTGTTTTATTCCAGATGACTTCCATTTCTTCAAGGCTCATTTCTTTCAAAGAAAGGCCTTTTTCAGAAATTTCATTTTCCAGAAATGTAAATCTTTTAATGAATTTCTTATTCGTTTTTTCTAATGCATTTTCCGGATTTATTCCATATAATCGTCCGGCATTGATCAATGAAAATAACACATCACCAAATTCTTCTTCAGTTCTTTCAGATTCACTATTCTCCGATAACTCTTTCTTAAGTTCACCTACCTCCTCGAAAACCTTTTCCCATACCTGAGATTTTTCTTTCCAGTCGAAACCTATTCCCCTGGCTTTGTCCTGTAATCTATATGCTTTTATCAGGGCAGGCAAAGAAGATGGAACACCACTGAGAACTGTCTTTTTTCCTTCAAGCAATTTAAGTTTTTCCCAATTTTCCTTTACTTCTTCCGAATCTTTCACTTTAGTATCTCCAAAAATATGAGGATGTCTGAAAATAAGTTTTTTATTTATTGTCTGAATGACATCTGTGATATCAAAATCCCCATTCTCTGATCCTATTTTTGCATAAAAAACCAGGTGTAACAATAAATCTCCCAACTCTTCCTTCACACCCAACATATCATTATCTATGATAGCTTCAGTAAGCTCATAACATTCCTCAATAGTCAGGGTTCGCAAACTTTCAATTGTTTGTTCCGAATCCCAGGGGCACTTCTCCCTTAGCTGATCCATAATTTCCAATAAGCTGCCGAAGGCTTGTAATTCTTTCTTCATTATTTAATAATTAAAAATATTTTGAAAAAAATATGATTTTCTTATGCCTGATCATAAAACTTAACCTTGATTTCAGAATTCAGTCTTAGCCCAAGTAATTCTGCAGCATTACCCTTATTTATAGCTATTTCCAGAAGGTCTAAAGAATTAAAAACCGCTAAGAGTTCTCCAACAGAAGTTTCATTATAAGTTTGATTAATTCTATTTATTTTATAAAAATTACTCTGTACAAATATTTCAAAAGGCCTTTCTTTTTTAAGCCTATAAAATAATTCACGGCTAATATTACTTATTGCATTCTGATAAGAATCAATATATATTACACAACCATTAATACTAGATTCTTCAAATGTGGCTCTTATTGGAACCTGCCTGAAAAATGTCGATTGTTTCTCTCCCAACTCGTCCAAATGTCCTCCCCTGGCAAGAAATGCAGCAGAATGAGTAAAAACTTCAAGTTCCGGAAAAAGCAATCCATGAGAAGTATTCTCCTCTGCCTGCTCATTTACAGCCATATTACCAGGCCGGTTTTGATCAATCCTGACAATCTCATCAACATTTTCACTAAACATAAGTGCAAAAATACCATTATCCGTTCCAATAAAATACTGTCCATGGGCTTTCACTACAATATGAAATTGACCGTTTTCAAGTACAGAATTAATTCCTATTATATGAACTGTTCCTGCGGGGAAATATTTATAGGCATTTTTTATTATAAATGAAGCTTGCCCGGTATTGAATGATGGTATTGAATGTGAAATATCAACTATATTAACATCATGGCAAATGCTTAATATTCTTGCTTTTACCGCAGCAATATAAAAATCATTATTTTTCCAGTCTGTTGTTAATGTGATAATTGCCATTAAATAAATAATTATTAGCTATTTTTGCTTTCAGATTTGCAGAAGCGGTACTACATTATTGTACAGAATTCAAAATTAAACATATTATTGAAAATTATGATTGAAAAGACCATATATTTGGAAGGTATAGATCCTGTGATTTTTTTCGGACCTAATAATTCCAATCTCAACCTGATTGAAAAATTTTTCTCAAAACTTAAATTAATATGCAGAGGCGATACAATTAAAGCCATCGGACATGAAAAGGAGATATTATTGTTTGAAAATAAAGTTTTACAATTAATCAATCACTTTAATAAATATAACAGTCTTAATGAAACTGATACAATAAGAGTCCTCTCAACGAATCAGGATCAGGATGAAAAACCGGCCGGCACCAATAATACAATTGTGTTTGGAAATCATGGGAAGGCAATTAAAGCCAGAAACGATAGTCAGAAAATAATGGTAAAAAAGTACAAATCCTGTGATTTGATATTTTCTATTGGCCCTGCAGGAACCGGCAAAACATATATGGCTATAGCACTTGCCGTAAACGCTTTAAAAAATAAGGAGGTAAAAAGGATTATTCTCAGCAGGCCGGCAGTTGAAGCCGGAGAACATCTTGGTTTTCTTCCAGGCGACCTTAAAGAAAAATTGGATCCATATCTGCAACCATTATATGATGCTCTGAATGATATGATTCCACCAAAAAAGCTCTCAGAACATTTTGAAAACAGGATTATTCAAATTGCCCCATTAGCGTTCATGAGAGGACGAACATTGAGTAATTCTGTGGTTATTCTTGATGAAGCACAAAATGCCACTCCTATTCAAATGAAAATGTTCTTAACCCGGATGGGTGAAAATTCAAAGTTTATTGTTACCGGCGATATCACACAAATAGATCTGCCTCCTAAAAGTGAATCCGGCCTTGTTCAGGCTTCAGAAATGCTGCAAAATATTAAAGGAATAGGGATAATAAATTTCAGTTCAAAAGACATTATACGGCATAAACTTGTGATAGATATTATAAAGGCCTATAATGAGAAAAATAATAAGAAAATAAGTAAATAATATATTGAATATAAATAAAAAAATGTAGTGAAATGGAGAAAGCAATTATTAAAACAGATTTTAATTTTGAAGGACAAAAATCACTTTATAAAGGTAAAGTAAGGGACGTTTATAATATAAATGATGATCTTTTAATTATGGTGGTTTCTGACAGGATATCAGCATTTGACATTGTACTTCCAAAAGGAATTCCTTTCAAAGGGCAGGTATTGAACCAAATTGCTTCAAAGTTTCTTGATGAAACAAGAGATATTGTGAAGAATTGGAAAATTGCCACTCCTGATCCTATGGTTACAATAGGGCATATTGTTGATCCTTATTTAGTTGAAATGGTTATCCGGGGTTACCTAACAGGCCATGCATGGAGAATATACAAATCCGGGGGACGAAAAATTTGTGGGATAAATCTTCCCGATGGGATGAAGGAACATGACAAATTTCCTGTACCAATTATTACACCAACCACCAAAGCAAGTGAAGGGCATGATGAGGATATTTCCAGAGAAGATATTATTGCCCAGGGAATTGTTAGTGAAGAGGAATATACCAAACTTGAGGAATACACCTTAAAGTTATTTCTGAGAGGCTCAGAAATAGCAGAGAAAATGGGACTTCTTCTTGTTGACACAAAATATGAATTCGGGAAAAAAGATGGAGAGATTTATCTTATTGATGAGATACATACTCCCGATTCATCAAGATATTTTTATGCAGAAGGTTATAGCCACAGGCAAAATAATAACCTCCCACAAAAACAACTATCTAAAGAATTTGTCAGAGAATGGCTAATGGATAATGATTTTCAGGGAAAAGAGGGACAAAAAATGCCGGAAATGCCCGATAATTTTGTAGATGAGGTGTCTGACAGATATATTGAATTATATGAAAACATTACCGGAGATAAATTCGAAAAAGCAGACATTTCTAATATAAACAATCGTATTGAGACTAATATTAAGAATTTTTTATCCGGAATTTAAAACTATTACTAATTATCCTGGTATTTGAGAATTAGCTGTTTAGTAAATTTGTCGAGTTCATAGAATTCTACAAATTGTTTTTTAGGAAATACTTTCTTCTTTCTTATTTCTTCAATGCTTTCTGGTTCACCTTTTACATAAGCCAGTTGTTGTTTTGTAACTCCAATAACTTCCGGCATAGTGTTAAAAGCATAATCATATAGTTCATTGTGAATAATGGTCTTTTTATTTAATAGTCCTGATTTTTCGAGGACCTCATTATATTTTTCATACCTGTCAAGTTTCCATGTCCCATTTGTGTAATTTTCTCTGAAGTGTCGGAATAGTTTTGCATTCTGAGGGCTGGTAATAAGACATATACTCATCAGAAATTCAAGATATGTATGATATAGAAAATCTGTATGACTACTAGCCTCAGGAAAATTAAGAGCATATAATTTTGATAAGCCATGCCACTTCTTCTGTTTTCTAATATGTGAATACCTTTCTCTTTTTGTTTTCAGAAGTTCCCTGGCTTTATTGATATTTTCTTCAGCGGGTTTCTGTCGTTTAAGCAAAATGTTATATTCTGCAAGTTTTAAATAGAAATTAATATTCTTTTTTGCTGCTCTGTATTTATTCAATATTTTTTCCAGATAATTTACTGCCTTTTCCTCATCCTTAATATGAATCAATCCTGCTTTGGTAATAAACAAATTCAGATAATAACCATCATCACGTGGCATTCTCTCAAGTATATCATCCAGATATTCACATGTTTCCTTATATGAAATAGCAATATCCTTCTTCATCATATAAGGAATTAACTTATTCACACATAACACCAGGTCAGAAAGTTGCCTCATAAGACATTCTTCAGCAACCTTTTTCAAAAAAATAATAGCAGATTCGTACCCCTCCTCTCTTTTTATTCTTGTTGCTTCAATCATCTTTTTTCTTACATCATAAACCTTTACTATTTTTTTCTCTACAGTAGATTTCATCAACTCTAATTCTAATGCTGGAGTTTTTGTCTTTCCCTGTTTTTTGAATTTATCAATAATCACCGGGCCATCTGATTTTCTGACTTTTTTTTCTTTGTTTTTGCTTTTATTAAAAATTCTAAGGAATAAATCAGTTATATTCATAATAGATGTCTTTTGTGTAAATTTATAAAATATTGAAATCAATGACAACTCAATGGTTATCATTTAAATAAATAGTGCGGAAAAAATTGAGATTTGTCATTATTATTGATCAATTTTGTGACTATATTTGGCGCGATTAAAATTTTAAGGCTGACAGGATAATTTATCATAAAATGCGAATAACAAGGTTATCACATTCCAGAGAAAATACTAAAGATATTGTTCAGGTTAATCTTGATCTGATTCAACCGGTAATTGAAAAGTACAGATCAAAAAAAGGCAGTCTGATACCTATTTTACAAAAAACGCAAGATATATACGGATATATACCAAGTGAAGCTTTCATCAAAATATCTAATGAAACAGGCTTAGGTTTAAGTGACATGTATGGTGTTGCTACATTTTATTCTCAGTTCAGGCTTAAACCTGTAGGTAAACATATTATAAAGGTTTGTCATGGAACAGCTTGTCATGTTCTTGATGCACCGATAATTACAGAAACTATTGAGGAAACATTAAAAATTAAAGACGGTGAAACAACGGAAGATAATTTATTTACTCTGGAATCTGTTGCCTGTCTTGGATGTTGCTCTCTTGCACCTGTTTTGATGATTGGAGATGAAACATTTGGTAAACTGACAAGAAAGTCGGCTGCCAAAGTGATTAAAGATATCCGGAATAAGGAAAAAAACAAATAATAATGTTTTCTATTTTCCTAATTCAATAATAAATAATTCTGAAACTAAATATGGGTATAACAAAAGTAATTGTCGGTCTTGGAAGCTGCGGAATAGCCGCTGGCGGAAAAAAAGTTTATAACAAACTTAATGAATTACAGAATGCTGGCAATAATAATTTTGATCTGTCAAAAACCAGTTGTATTGGTATGTGTTTCAGAGAACCACTTGTTGAGGTTGCTGATAGTACAGGCTCATATTTGTATGGGAACATTAATGAAGAAAAAGCTTCTGCGATAATAGATCAACATGTGCTTAATGGTAAGCCTGTTGAGGAATATTTAGTTAAATCAGATAAAATGTCATTGGAAGATGACAGCTTTTTTAAAGGACAGGTTAAAATTGCACTTCGTGATTGCGGATATATTGATCCGGAAAAGATTGAAGAATATATAAGCCGAAATGGTTATAAAGCATTAAGAACAATAATAGAAGATAAATTAAGCCCTGAAGAAGTAATTCAGATGGTATTTGATTCCGGAATCAGAGGCCGTGGTGGTGGTGGATTTCCTACAGGAATGAAATGGAAATTTGCTTCAATGAACAAATCAAAGGAAAAATACATAATTTGTAATGCTGATGAAGGCGATCCCGGAGCTTTTATGGACAGATCGTTATTAGAAGGCGATCCTCATGCAGTGCTTGAAGGGATGATAATCGGAGCATATGCAATAGGAGCAACTGAAGGTGTAATATATTGTCGTGCTGAATATCCACTTGCAATAATCAGACTCAATATAGCTCTGAATCAAGCACGTGAAAATGGCTATCTTGGAAAAGACATAATGGGATTTGAAGGTTTTGACTTCGACATGTATGTTAAAGAAGGAGCCGGGGCTTTTGTTTGTGGTGAAGAAACAGCATTGATTGCATCGGTTGAAGGAGAACGGGGAATGCCAAGAAAACGCCCTCCTTTCCCTGCTGAATCAGGCTTATGGGGAAAACCAACAAATATTAATAATGTTGAAACATTTGCCTGTATACCATGGATAATAGATAAGGGACCAGAAGAATTTTCCAAATATGGAACTCAAAGAAGTAAAGGCACAAAAGTATTTGCTCTTACCGGGAAAATTAATCATGGTGGACTTGTTGAAGTTCCAATGGGAATTAGCATACGCGATGTAATTTTTAAATTAGGAGGCGGGATACCCGATGGTAAAAAGTTTAAAGCCGTTCAGCTGGGAGGCCCCTCAGGTGGATGTATTCCGGAACATCTAATTGACACTCAGATCGATTATGATTCCGTAAATGCAACAGGCGCTATAATGGGTTCAGGTGGTATGGTGGTAATGGATGAAAGTACTTGTATGGTTGATATGGCTCGATTTTTTCTTGATTTCACCAAAAAAGAGTCATGTGGAAAATGCACTTTCTGTAGAGTCGGGACAACGCGTATGCTTGAAATATTGACAAGAATTACTGAAGGTGAAGGTCAAAAGGGTGATATTGAGCAACTTGAAGAATTAGCTTTTCAGATAAAAGATAGCTCTTTATGTGGACTTGGACAAACTGCACCAAACCCAGTACTTACAACAATTAAATATTTCAAAGAAGAATATGAGGCACATATTATTGACAAAAAGTGCCCGGCAAAGTCCTGTAAGAAACTTCTTACATATACAGTCAGCAAAGAAAATTGTAACGGCTGTAGAGTATGTGCTAAAAACTGTCCTGTTGATGCAATCGACGGAGAGAAAAAAGAAATACATTTTATTCGTCAGGATGATTGTACAAAATGTGGTGTTTGTTATTCAAAATGTAAATTCGAGGCTATTCTATTATCATAATAATATAGATATTCCAGCAAAAACTGATTTTAAAAATGAATGATCTTAACATAAGAATAAACGGAAGAATTTTAAAGGGCAGTAAAAGCGAATCAATACTTGATCTTGCAAAAAGAAATGGAATAGAAATACCAACCTTATGCCACGACCCAAGGTTAAAACCCTATTCTTCCTGTTACCTTTGTATTGTTGAAGTTGAAGGTATGAGAGGACTGCAACCTGCATGTTCCTCAAAGTTATATGATGGAATGGAAATTAACACACAAAATGATAAAATTCATTTTGCCAGAAGAAATGCATTAAATCTGCTATTGAGTAATCATTATGCAGATTGCGTTGCTCCTTGTAAACAAACATGCCCGGCAGGTGTTGATATTCAGGGATACATTTCACTTATTGAGAAAAAACAGTATTCTGAGGCCGTTGCTCTTATTAAAGAAGTAAATCCCCTGCCTTCTATTTGTGGACGGGTTTGTGTACGACCATGTGAGGTTGCATGCCGTAGAAACCTTCTTGATGAAGGTGCTGCTGTTGGAATTGATTATTTAAAGAGATTTGCTTCAGACCAGGATCTTGATTCAAAAAATCATTTTGTTCCAAAAGTAGAAGCATCCACAGGAAAAAAAATAGCTGTTATTGGAGCCGGCCCGGGTGGTTTGTCAGCAGGATATTTTTTACAACAAAAAGGACATCAGGTCGACATTTTTGAAGCTCATACTAAACCCGGAGGTATGCTTCGTTATGGTATCCCTGAATATAGGCTGCCAAATGATTTACTGGATAAAGAAGTAGAATGCATTAAAGAAATTGGAACAAAAATATATTATAACCAAAAATTAGGAGATAACCTTTCATATAAAAATCTTCAATCACGTTACGATTCTGTAATTCTTACAATTGGCTCACAAAAAGGAACCCTGGTTGGATGTGAAGGAGATGATGCCGGTAATGTATTTTCAGGAATTACTTTCCTTGGAAATATGGAATCAACAGGAAAAAAGATGGATTTTGCCGGGAAAACTGTTGTTGTTGTCGGTGGTGGTAATACTGCTATGGATTGTTGCAGAACAGCAATGCGTTGTGGAGCAGAAAAGACTTTCATAGTGTATAGAAGAACGGAAAAAGAAATGCCTGCAAATCCTATAGAGATTCATGAATCGAAGGATGAAGGGATTGAATATCTGTTTCTTACAAACCCTGTAAGAGTAAACAAGGATAAGGAAGGTAATGTGAAATCAATGACCTTGATTAAAATGCAATTAGGAGAACCTGATGCTTCAGGCAGAAGAAGGCCTTCTCCGGTTGAAGGTTCAGAATATGATATTGAAGTAGATTATATACTCGCTGCTATCGGACAAAAAACAGTTGTTGATTTTCTCGACGATATCAATGAAAGCACAGCTGAAGGAAGTTTAGAATTAAATAAATGGGGTGATATTGACGCCAATAGTAAAACGCTTCAAACAGGTATTCCTTCAATATTTGCTGCCGGTGATGGTGTTACCGGGCCTGCAACTCTTATAGAGGCAATAGCACAAGCTGGTATTGCCGCCCGAAGTTGCGACCAGTTCCTCAAAGGAGAAGTTATTAAGGCTCCGGTTAAAGAATTTATTAGTACAAAAGACAGTTTTAAAGAACAGGAAAAGGATTATTATCAGGCAGAATTTCAAAATCAAAAAAGAGAAGAAATGCCACTTATCCCTCCCGACAAAAGATTTAATTTCAAAGAAGTTGAATTGGGGTATAGTGAAGAAGCTGCAACAAAGGAATCTCACCGTTGTCTTGAATGCGGATGTACTGAATATTTCGACTGCGATTTGAAAAAATATGGAACAAAGTATGGTGCCAGTCAAAATGTATTTAAGGGAGAATTTAAAGAATATAGAATAGATTATTCACACCCTTTTATTGAAATTGATAATAATAAATGTATTCTTTGTGGCAGATGTATTAGAATATGTAATGAGGTTGTTAAAGCGGATGCTCTGGGATTTGTAAACAGGGGGTTTGAAAGCCATATCGCACCAAGCCTGGGGAATTCTCTTACTGAAACAAATTGCGAATCATGTGGGATGTGTATTTCTGCCTGCCCAACCGGAGGTATTACTGAAAATGTTTATTTCAAACCCGGGCCGGTTCAACTTAATACTTATTCATCATTATGTAATTATTGCTCCGTAGGATGTTCAATAAAAATTCATCATAGGGATAGTTTTGTTATGAAAGTTACAGGAGAGGAAGGAATGATAAATCCTCAGGGTAATATATGCCGTTATCCGAAATTTGGCTATGATTATTTTAACGATCCCGAAAGGATAACTAAACCTCTTCAGAAAATTCAAGGAAAATTCAAAGAAATAAGTTTTGAAGAAGCATTCAAATTGATAAAAGAAAGATTAAATAATGTAAAACCCGATAAAAATGCATTTTTTGCAGGAGCTCGTTTATCAAACGAGGAAATGTACCTTATCCAAAAAATTGCCCGTGAAGCCATAGGTACAAATAATGTAAATAATTTTCATTATATCGGACGTGGCCGTGAATATGCCGGCGATCCGGCTAACAATGTCCCTCTATCCAAATTAGACGGAGCAAGTAAAATATATATTCTCGGATCTGAGATTAATAAGGATAATGCCGTTGCCGGATTTTTAGTTAATAACACTATTAAATCAAATAACACGCCTGTTGAACTTATTACCAATAAGAAAGTCAGCAGTTTAAATGATAAAATACTTTCCAAAATTAAAGTCGATTCATATTTTCATTTTCTCAAAGCCGTAAGTCATTATCTTCTGAGTAAAGGCCTGGAAAATGCAATGTTTATCCACGACAGAGTGAGAAACTTTGAAGAATATAAAATTAACCTTCTTAAAGAAAATTATACCGAATTGATGCAAAAATCCGGTATAACCAAACCCGGAATTATAAAGAGTTTTGCGGAAAATTATAATAAAGAACAAAATGCGGTAATTATATATTCTGAAAAAGAACTTACTGCCGACGAATGTCAGGAAGTAATTAATCTGGCATTAATAACCGGAAAACATGGTAAAACATCAAATGGTGTATTATGCCTGAAGGAAAAGAATAACTCACAGGGCCTTTTCGATATGGGCATGTTCCCAGACAGAGCAATTGGGAACCAGACTATAAACCAGAGTTTCCTGGAAAAAACAGCCAGAAATCCTAAAATAAAGAACTTCCCTGAAAATATTTCAAATAACATCACAGATAATCTGGAAAAAAATGATCTGAGAAATATATTTATTTTTGGTGAAGATCCTGCTGGATGTGCAATCGATAAAAAGAAAATAAACAAATGGCTTAATGATTGTGATTTTCTTGTTGTTCAGGATTATTTCCTTACAGATACTGCCATGGAAGCAGAATTGGTTCTTCCGGCTTCCTTCCCTGGTGAAACCGGCGGCAGCTATACCAACACACAAAAGATAATTCAGGAATTTGAGAAAGCTGTTAGCCCGGCAACAGAATTATCAAATATCGAACAGTTACTGGAAATACTCAGCCTCTTTAAATTAAATGGGTTTTCATCTATTGATGATATTAAATGGGAAATAATTTCACTATTACCGAAAAATCCGGATAATAAAAAATATCTCTTAAAATACACAGCAACTAATAATACAAATCGTTATTTTAATAATGGCTGCGATAATCTTGTAAAAAGATTTGAGGAAAGATCTGAGAAATTATTTAAAACAAAATAAAATAGCCATTAGCATTTTGCATAAGCCTATTACTTTACTAAATTTGGGCTGATAAGGCTAATTAATATGTTAAAATTATCTTTAATGCGAAAAGCAATTAAATATATATTTCTGGTATTAATATTTCTTTCTGTGAAGGTTCCTGCCAGTTCATTACAGGATATGGTCAATATTAATAAATCTGAAGAAAAAATATTAATTAAAGGGGAAAAATATTTTATTCATAATATTGAGAAGGGACAAACACTTTATTCAATTGCCAAAGCTTATGGTGTATCTCAAAAGGATATTGCTTTAAAAAATCCCGGAGTTTTTTCAGAACTAAAAACCGGACAATCATTATTAATTCCATTTGAGAAACCAAATATTAGTTTTTCAAAAGAAAAGCCTGATACAACAAATTTTTTCTATCATAAAGTACTGTCTGACAAGGAAACAATATTCTCTTTAACCAAAAAATATGATATAAAGCCAAGAGAATTTAAAGAGGCAAATCCAGATGTTCTATGGGGGCTTCGCGTCAATAATACCTATAAAATTCCTAAAACTGGAGTAGATATTGCTAATATTAATATAGAAAATATTGAAGAAGAAGCTGAACCCATTAATGAGGAACCTGAAATTGACCTGTCCTATTTTGAAGAAATTATTAACAGGCATGAGAAAAGAAAGTACAAAATTGCCCTTTTACTTCCGTTTAATACAATAGAAAACGACACCATTGATGTTTACGACAGCATTCAGGAAAAAATAATTG
Organism: Bacteroidota bacterium; assembly: GCA_042584005.1. GTDB lineage: Bacteria > Bacteroidota > Bacteroidia > Bacteroidales > JBHOTF01 > JBHOTF01. The sequence continues at coordinate 35,652 of JBHOTF010000009.1, read as the reverse complement.
AGAATATTCTTCCTGAATCAGAACAATTTCTTGAATTTTATCATGGAGTTATTCTTGCTCTGGATACTCTTCAAAAAAGCGGACTGTCGGTCGATATTATTGTAAAAGATACCGAGGCAAATTCTAATAGAGTAGAAGAAATATTTGATGAACTAAGATATGAAAATATAGATCTGATTATTGGACCTGTTTTTGAATCATGCCTCCGCGTTGCAAGAAGATATTGCAGAAATCAGGGAATAAAACTGGTATCCCCATTATCAACCAAAAGTGAAATATTGGAAAATTATCCAAATATTTTCCAGGTAAATCCTTCAGAATCTATTCAACACAATTTCGCATCTTCCTACTTATCAAGATTTTATGATAAAAATATAGTTTTTATTATGCGGACAGAAGATAGTTTATATTATATAGACAATGATTATTTGTATTATGATTCAATAAATTTTGATAGAATAGACAAATTTTATTTCGATAGTCTGAAAATGGAAGAATATTATTCAAATATTTTAAATAAAATTACTGATAATAACAGTCCGGAGGATCTGCATTACAAAAAAGTATACTTTGATAAAAACGAATATAGTAGGGAAAAAGATGATACTTTATCAGCAAATGTAGAAGATTATCTTTCTATGGGAATGGAAAATCTTGTGATAATATTATCAAAGGATGAAGGATTTGCAACCCACATAATTACTAAATTAAACACTGCTTTAACCAGAAATTATAATACCCAGGTTTTCGGGATGTATAATTGGCTACAAGATGAGAAAATTGAACTAGATCATCTGTTTGATCTTAACTTTCAGTATTTCTCAAGCTTTGGATATCCATACATCGATTATTCTTCAAAAATATATAAAAATTTCTTTGACGATTACTGGGAAAAATATCATCACGAACCAAGCAGGTTCAGTATTCAAGGATACGATGTCACCTTATATTTTTTAAGTGCCCTTAACTGGTTTGGGCCTGATTTTGAGAAATATATTCCCTATATTGATTATATAATATCAGGATCTGCTATTCAGACTAAGTTTGATTTTAAACAAACCAGCCGCAGAAATGGGTTCGAAAACCATGCAGTTTCAATAATTGAATATAATCCTGAAGAACTTAAAAAGAAAATTATTAAACACTCCTCAGGTAAATTTGATAACTGGAGAAACAATTTCCTGAATAATAATAATTACGAACGTAATTAACAACCTAAAGTAGCAACCATAACTGCCTTTATTGTATGTAACCGGTTTTCAGCTTCATCAAATACAATTGAAGCTTCCGATTCAAATACCTCCTCAGTTACTTCCATACCATCCAGGCCAAACTTTTGAAATATCTCCTCACCCTTAATTGTATCTCTGTTATGAAATGCAGGTAAACAATGTAAAAACTTAACATATGGATTATCTGTAAGTTCAATAAGCTTTTTATTTATCTGATAGGGTTTCAAAAGCTCTATTCGTTCTTTCCATACAGAATCTGGCTCTCCCATCGAAACCCATACATCGGTATAAAGAAAATCAACTCCGTCAACAGCCATTTCTATATCATCAGTAACAAGAATACTTGCACCGGTGAATTTGGCTATTTCCATACATTTTTTAACAAGATTTTTGTCGGGCTGCACAGATATAGGAGCAGCAAGCCTGATATCCATTCCCATTTTCGCTGCACCAATCATTAGAGAATTAGCTACATTATTTTTTGCATCACCGCAATAACAAAATGATATTTCGCTAAGAGGATAGTCTGAATGTTCTATCATTGTCATAAAGTCGGCAAGTATCTGTGTTGGATGATACTCGGTTGTTAAACCATTCCATACAGGAACACCTGAATATTCTCCTAATTCCTCAACAACCTTTTGTCCAAACCCCCTGTATTCGATACCATCGTACATTCTACCCAGAACACGGGCGGTATCTTTCATAGTTTCTTTTTGGCCAATTTGTGATCCTGAAGGGCCTAAATATGATACATGAGCACCCTGATCATAAGCAGCTGTCTCAAAAGCACAGCGTGTTCTTGTTGAAGCTTTCTCAAATATTAAAGCAATATTCTTGCCTTTAAGTTTTTGCTGTTCTGTTCCTGAATACTTTGCAGCTTTAAGATCAATTGCAAGATTTATTAGAAAATCTATCTCCCTAGGCTCAAAATCGAGCAGAGTAAGAAAATTCCTGTTTCGTAAATTATATGCCATTATTTAATTATTAAATTGTTGAATCAATATTAATATTTCTCATTTCAATCTTCATATTCCATAGTTATTTTTGTTCCATATGACTTATCTTCCAGTTTTGTCGATTCTGTAATCACCGATTTACTGCCTCCCTGCTCAATAAACTGCAGTGCTGCGCGTATCTTGGGCGCCATACTGCCTTCTGCAAACATTCCCTCATTTAGATATTTTATAGTATCCTTCCTGTCAAGAAACTCAATATATTGCTCATTCGCTTTTTTATAATTAATATATACGTAAGGGACATCTGTCAGAATATATAACTCATCAGCTTTAATTTTAGAAGCCAGCAAGGCTGATGCAAGGTCTTTATCAATCACTGCTTCAGATGGTCTGATTTTATTTTTTTCATCAATATAAACCGGCACGCCGCCACCGCCAACTGTAATTACAATAACCCCGCTATTTGCCAGCTTTAGAATAGCCTTTTCATTCATTATACCAATTGGTTTTGGTGAAGGAACTACTCTTCTCCAACCACCGGGTTTTTTGACTTCTTTTCTAAACTCCCATCCTTTTTCTTTTTCCAGATTCAGAGCTTCCTTCTCTGTATAAATTTTCCCAACCCTTTTAGTAGGATTCTGAAAGGCAGGATCATCTTTTTCAACCAATACCTGAGTAACAATTGTAACTATATCACGATCAATACCATTTTCAATAAAAATATTTCTTAACATTCTTTCAATCATATATCCAATACCACCCTGAGAATCAGCGACACAGATATCTAGCGGCATTTGAGGAATATTATAAACACTCTCCCCGGCATCATTCCTCATCAAAATATTTCCTACCATTGGCCCGTTACCATGGCTCAATACGATATTATAACCCTCACGAATAAGAAATACGATATTATTAAGAGTATCAGTTGTGTTTTTTTCCTGTTCCTCAATTGTTCCAATCTGATTACCTCTTAATAATGCATTCCCCCCTAATGCAATTACAGCCAGCTTGCTCATTTTGCCAAAAATTAGTTGAAAAGATACAAAGCTATAAATTATTTTAATCATATAAAATTAGTTATAAACACGCTGAATTAGCCTTCTTTATTTAATCAAATAAATTTCCTACTTTTGATTTTTTAGTACTGTATGAATAAAAAAGCCAGGTAGTACAGAGTTTATTTTTACAAACAGGATATGACTACAAAAAGAAAAAGAACAAAAAAAAGAATTAAAAAAAATAATCCTTTTGGGAAAATCATTACTGTTTTTAAAGACAGGCGATTTCGCATTATTCTTAGTTTAACCTGCTTGTTTATTGCCATATTCCTTACTATCGCATTAATATCATACATTTTTACCTGGAAAGCCGATCAGAGCGGATTCGATCATAAGTGGACGGATTTTATCACCGATCCTACAATTATTGTTGATAACTGGGCAGGTAAAACAGGTGCTGCGATTTCCAATCTGCTGATTTACAAATGGTTCGGAATAGCCTCATTTTCCTCAATTTTCATTTTTTTCCTCTTTGCAACACGGCTGGTAAATATTAATTTACTTCGGTTTGGGCGAACCTTAAGGATAAGTCTAATTGTTACTGTTCTACTGTCAGTAACATTATCATATATATTTGGCGACAGTTTTTATTTTTTAGGAGGTGCATACGGGCATTTCATTTCCAACGGACTTAACAACCTTGTAGGAAAAGCCGGTACTGCATTTATTCTATTGCTTATTCTTTTTTCCTTTTATATATTTTCAACTAAGAAATCAGAAAAACTATTACAGAAAGTTTTTGCAAAAAAGGATAATAATGACTTTTCAGGCTTGGAGGAGGATAATTTTTCTGAGGACGAAATATTTGAAGTAAAAGATAAGGAAATAATAGACGAGCTAAACAAAAAAGACCTTTCCAAAACTATTAATGAGGAAAGTAATATTGAAGTTGTTTTTGAAACAGATAATATTACCCGGAATGAACCTGTGGAAAAAGAGCAGGAAGAAAAAGATGAATCTCCTGAAATGACTGTTTCAAAAAAGGAGGAAGATGATTTATTAACCGAGAATAAATATGATGAAATGACTGATTATGATCCTACACTGGACCTGTCATCATATTTGTCGCCTAATCTGAAACTTCTGAAAGATCACTCAAGAAACAACTCTGAGGTAAGTAATGAGGAACTTTTAAACAATAAAAACAGGATAGTCGAGACCCTTGCAAATTATAAAATTAAAATTGACAAAATTAAAGCCACTATAGGCCCTACTATCACTCTTTATGAAATAATCCCCGCTCCGGGAGTGAGAATTTCCAGAATTAAAAATCTGGAGGACGATATAGCTCTTAGTCTTTCTGCCCTGGGTATCAGAATAATAGCTCCGATTCCTGGAAAAGGTACTATTGGTATTGAAGTTCCAAATCAAAATCCTGAAATTGTTTCAATGCATTCAATTATTGCCTCCCGTGCCTTTCAGGAATCAAAATACGAACTCCCAATAGCATTAGGAAAAACAATATCTAATGAAACCTATACTTTCGACCTGGTAAAAATGCCGCATATTCTTGTAGCCGGGGCAACAGGCCAGGGGAAATCTGTAGGGCTAAATGCGATAATCACATCTCTTCTATATAAAAAACATCCTTCTCAACTAAAATTTGTTCTTATTGATCCTAAGAAGGTTGAACTTACTTTATATTCGAAAATAGAAAGACATTTTCTTGCGAAACTACCTAATTTAGAAGACCCAATTATTACAGATACCAAAGAAGTAATTGCCTCATTAAACTCTCTTAGCCTGGAAATGGATAATAGATATAACCTGCTTAAAAAAGCCCAGGTAAGAAACCTCAAGGAGTATAATACAAAATTTATCAGCCGTAAATTAAATCCTGAAAAGGGACATTCATTTATGCCATACCTTGTTGTAGTAATTGATGAGTTTGCTGACCTGATAATGACAGCCGGTAAAGAGGTCGAATTGCCTCTTACAAGAATAGCACAACTTGCAAGAGCAGTAGGTATACATATGGTTATTGCAACCCAAAGGCCATCAACAAATATTATTACAGGTACCATAAAGGCCAATTTCCCAGCCAGAATAGCCTTCAAGGTAGCCTCAATGATCGACTCCAGAACAATACTTGACTGCCCGGGGGCCAATCATCTTGTAGGAAGAGGTGATATGCTAATATCTATTGGAAGTGACCTCGACAGATTACAATGTGCATTTATAGACACTTCTGAAATTGAAGTCATTACAGAATATATAGGCTCACAAAGAGGATTTCCTACAGCCTGGTTACTTCCTGACATTGAAGATGAAAGTGTATTACAATCCGGTGAAAATATACTGGATAAAAAAGACGAACTATTTGAAGATGCGGCAAGACTGGTTGTTGGCAATCAACAAGGATCTACCTCAGGCATACAAAGAAAATTCTCTATAGGATATAACAGGGCCGGCAGAATTATGGACCAGTTGGAAGCAGCGGGGATAGTAGGATCTTTCGAAGGAAGTAAGCCACGTAATGTTTTGTATCAGGATTTGTATTCGCTTGAACAATTTCTGAACCAGATTAACGATCATTAATAATTCATTAAATATGACCAATCCTAAAAAATATAGGATGCTATTAATTGTTTTCATTATAGCTAATCTATGTGCTTATTCACAAAATAATACTTCAGCAAAAAAGATACTCGATGATTTTTCATCAAAAATAAAAACTCATAAATGTATAGAGGCCAAATTTACCTTTAGCCTTGAAAATACTGAGCTTGAAATATCCGACAGTTTTGATGGTGAGATAATTTTGAAAGGAGAAAAGTATAAATTACTGTTAATGTCGGCAGAAACGTATTTTGATGGGAAAACAATGTGGTCTTATATACCGGATTTTGAAGAGGTGAGTATTTCCGAACCTGACAAAAATGATGAATCAATATTTGATCCTGGTCAGATATTTAATTTATATAAGGAAGGTTTTGAATTAATATACAATGGAGAAAAAGATGGTTCATACCAAATCACAATGTTGCCACAGGAAAGTACTGAAGAATATGATAAAATAGATGTCCTGATAATTAAAAAAACACTTCAGCTATTATCAGTTAAATACCATGCAAAAGATGGAAATATGTATATTGTTAAAATAACTGATTTCACAACTGACAAAAATTACGAAGATAAAATATTTGTTTTTGACACCACCAAACATTCTAACATTGAAGTAATTGACCTTAGGTAATTTGTAACAAAATTATACTTTACATTATGGAAAAAATTATTCTCATAGTACTCTTCACTATTTTTCCGGTTGTTATTATTTATGTCTGTCATAAATTTCCTGCTATTAATAAATTGGGTGCCATCGCAATTGCATACGGTTTTGGTATTATTGTTGGAAATATTGGTATTATTCCTGAAGGGGGTGAGGAAACACAGATTATGTTATGTGATATGACTGTCCCCATTGCTATTCCGCTTTTACTTTTTTCGCTCGACATAAAAAAATGGATAAAACATTCGGCTAAAGCTTTTTCAGCATTATTTCTGGGCCTTATATCAGTGATAACAATGATAATTGTAGGTTTCTTCATTTTCAGAGGAGAGGTTGAAGAAATGGGAAAAGTTGGTGGGCTGCTAACTGGCGTATACACAGGTGGATCACCAAACCTGGCTTCCATAAAAACAATGCTTGATGTTGATGAAGCTATTTTCATCGCTACAAACACTTATGATATAGTTCTATGTGCTATTTTGTTTCTTTTTTTGGTTTCCTTTGCACAAAAAGTTTTCGGATGGATACTGCCTGCTTTTAAAAAACCTGCTGATAATTTAAATAAAAAAGATGCGGAAGAGCTTATCCGTAAACAATCTGAAATTGATTCATACCAGGGATTTTTTAGAAAAAAAACATTCTTCCCAATGCTTATGGCTCTGGGACTATCATTAATAATTCTGGGACTTGGCTTCCTAATATGGAAGGTTTTTTCCGGCAATGAAACCAATCAGCCTGTAATAATTATACTTTCAATTACAACACTTGGAATATTAGCATCCTTAATTCCACGGATATCTAAAATAAAAAAATCATTTCAGCTTGGCATGTATTTTATTATTGTGTTCAGTTTTGTGGTTGCATCAAGAGCTAACATCAGCGATCTGGTCAATATTTCAAAAGATCTTTTTTTATATGTTGCTTTTGCAGTTTTCGGATCCTTAATACTACATCTTTTACTGTCGAAACTTTTTAAAGTAGATACTGATACTTTTATAATTGTAACCACAGCACTTTGTTTTTCTCCTCCATTTGTACCGGCAGTGGCGGCTGCACTGAAAAATAAAGACGTAATTATCACAGGTTTAGTGACAGGATTGATAGGATATGCACTTGGTAATTATCTCGGATATACATTGGGCACTCTGTTAAGTTCAATATAAATAATAATACTTTTTCAAATAAGCTTATGCCTACTATTAAAGAAAGAATCGCCGCACTTAGAGAACAAATGTGCTTAAACAATCTTGATGCATACATTATTCCATCCACCGATCCTCATGCAGGTGAATATATTCCCGAACACTGGCAATCGAGAAAATGGATATCCGGATTTACCGGCTCCGCAGGTACTGTTGTTGTTACAAATGATATGGCCGGGCTTTGGACCGATTCGAGGTATTTTATTCAGGCAGAAAAAGAATTGGAAAATTCAGGAATACAATTAATAAAGATGAAAATACCCCACTTCCCCTGTTATATGGATTGGTTAGGGGAGCACATCTCAGAAGGAAGCTGTGTTGGGCTTGATGGAAATATTTTTTCTATAACAGATTTCGACAGGCTTAAGAATATACTTTCAAAAAAGAAAATTAGTATTGATAGCTCTAATGACCTGATTAACAATATATGGACCAACAGGCCTACAATACCAAAATCACAAATATTTATTCATGACATCAAATATGCCGGATATTCTACATCTGAAAAGATAGAACATGTAAGGCAAAAAATGTCTGAAACTGGAGTCAATTTTCACCTGATAACCACTCTGGACGATATTGCCTGGTTATTTAATATAAGAGGCAATGATGTTGAGTTTAACCCGGTAGCAGTTAGTTATGCCCTTATCAGCATGGAAAAGGCAGTTCTATTTATTTTCGATGAAAAAGTTGATGATAAAACCCGTACCAAATTAACAAAAGAGGGTGTGCAAATTGAAGATTATTACACAATAACAGATCATCTATCGAAAATGCAGCCGGAAAACAGAATTTTAATCTCTCCGGGGAAGACCAATATATGCCTGTACGATTCTATTCCAAAGCACTGTTCTATAAGCAAGGACCTGGCAATTACAACAAGGCTGAAGGCCATAAAAAATAAAACTGAGATAAAACATTTAAAAAATCTTCTGGTTAAAGATGGTATTGCTCTTGAAAAATTCTTGTTCTGGCTTGAAAAAAATCTCGGATTGATAAAAATCACAGAATTATCAGCAGCAGAAAAATTAACTGAATTTCGCAGGCAACAGGAAAATTATATTGCCCATAGTTTTTATCCGATATCAGGATACAAAGGAAACGGAGCAATGGCCCACTATCATGTTCTGCCTGAAACAGATAAAGTATTTGAAAAGAATGGTTTGTATCTTATCGACTCTGGTGGCCAATACCTTGATGGTACAACAGATACTACAAGAACCGTTTCTCTTGGGTATCCAACATCAGAAGAAAAAACCGATTTTACACTTGCATTAGTGGGTATGATAAGGCTTAGTATGATAAAATTTCCCGAAGGTACATTCGGGCATCAGCTTGATGTATTTGCCAGAAAAGCTATGTGGGACAGAGGAATGAATTATGGACATGGCACAGGACACGGAGTAGGATTTTTTCTGAATGTACACGAAGGTCCACAAGGCATAGGGCCAAGGCCAGGCGATCCGAATACCACCCTTGAAAACGGAATGGTCATTACAAACGAGCCTGCCTTATATAAACCCGGCAAACACGGTGTAAGAACAGAGAATATGCTTATCGTTGTAAATGATATTAAAACAGAATTCGGACAATTTCTTAAATTCGATACAATAACTTTATGTCATATTGATACCGGGCTTATAGATATGAATATTATTAATGATGAAGAAAAAGAATGGATTAATAATTATCATAAATTAGTATTTGAAAAACTAAGCCCGCATCTTGATAAAAACGAAAAAAACTGGTTGAAGGATAAAACTCAACGACTGTAAGGAGTTAATTTTGACTTTTGAATTTTGACTTTTGAATTTATGGAAATATTAATTACAAATATAAAAGAACTTGTTCAGGTTGAAGATAAACCGAGCATTAAGGTTTGCGGACAAAAAATGTCGGAACTAAAAACTATAAAAAATGCCTTTCTGTATATACAAAATGGTATTATAGTAAATTATGGAGAAATGAAGAATTGCACGGAGGAAGCTGAAAAAACAATTGATGCACGCGGCAAAATGGTTTTTCCTTCATTCTGCGATTCACATACACATCTTGTTTATGCAGGAAGCAGGGAAATTGAATATATTGATAAAATAAAAGGTTTATCATATGAGGAAATAGCTAAAAGAGGAGGAGGAATTTTAAATTCTGCAATGCTTCTGCATAATACTTCGGAAGATATGCTGTATGAACAATCTATGGCCAGAATAAAAGAAATAATTTCTCTTGGAACCGGAGCCGTTGAAATAAAAAGTGGATATGGCTTAAATACTGAAGACGAGTTAAAAATGCTCAGAGTAATTAAACGTATCCGCAAAACAAGTCCTCTTATCGTAAAATCTACTTTCCTGGGAGCTCATTCAATACCAGAGCAATATAAGAATAAACAATCCGATTATGTGGATATTGTAGTTAATGAAATGATTCCGGCAGTTGGTGAAGAAAAACTGGCAGATTATGTTGATGTATTTTGCGACAAAGGATTTTTCACGGTCGAAGAAACAGAGAGGATTCTTATAAAAGCAGCTGAATTTGGTATGAGGCCGAAGATACATGCTAATGAACTCGATTTCTCAGGTGGCATTCAGGCTGGTGTAAAACATAATGCTCTTTCTGTCGACCATTTGGAGTTTACAGCTGATGAAGAGATAAATGTATTATTAAATTCATCGACCATGCCTACACTGTTGCCCGGTGCTGCATTTTTTCTTGGTATGGAATTCCCTCCTGCAAGAAAAATGATAGAGGCAGGTTTGCCTCTTGCTTTGGCATCGGATTATAACCCCGGTTCTTCACCTTCAGGAAATATGAAATTTATTATGTCGCTTGGATGTATTATAATGAGAATGCTCCCTGAAGAGGTAATTAATGCTGTTACAATAAATTCTGCATATGCAATGGGGATAAGCAATAAGGCAGGTAGTATCTGCAAAGGTAAAGTGGGAAATGTTTTTATTACTAAAGAAATCCCGAATTACGAATTTTTTCCATATGCCTATGGAAGCGATTTAATAGATACTGTAATTTTAAATGGAGATGTTCAATAATTTTCCTAATTTCGAATTCTTAATTAAAAACGTCCTAAATATTTACAATATAATTCATTATATAAAATGAAGCAATTGATAGAATGTGTCCCTAATTTCAGTGAAGGGAACGATATGCAGATAATTAAACAGATTACTGACCAGATAGAAACTGTTGACTCAGTTAAACTTCTTGATGTTGACCCTGGAAAAGCAACAAACAGAACAGTTGTAACTTTTGTAGGCCCTCCGGATGAAGTTGTTCAGGCAGCATTTCTTGCAATTAAAAAAGCTTCTGAATTAATTGATATGAGTAAGCATAAGGGTGAACACCCCAGGTTTGGTGCTACAGATGTGTGCCCTTTTGTACCTATTGCAAATATTACAATGGAAGAGACTGTTGAGTACGCCAGAAAACTGGCAAAAAAGGTTGGTGAGGAATTAGATTTTCCTGTTTATTGTTACGAATTTGCTGCATTTAGTGAGCAAAGACAAAATCTTGCTACAGTTAGAAGTGGTGAGTATGAAGGTCTTGCTGACAAACTAAAAAAACCGGAATGGAAACCCGATTTTGGGCCGGCAAAATTTATTCCAGGTACAGGTACAATTGCAATAGGAGCAAGAAATTTTCTTGTTGCATATAATATTAACCTGAATACAACCTCAACAAGAAGAGCCAATGCAATAGCCTTTGATATAAGAGAAGGAGGAAGAGTAAAAAGAGAAGGTAATACTTTAACAGGTAAGATAGTTAAAGATGAAGCCGGGAATCCTGTAAAAATACCAGGTTCATTAAAGAAAGCAAAAGCAATTGGCTGGTATATAGAGGAATACGGGATTGCCCAAATATCTATTAATCTTACTGATATTACTATTACTTCAGTTCATAAAGCATTCGACGAATCATGTAAAAAAGCAGCTGAAAGAGGTATCAGGGTAACCGGATCCGAATTGGTGGGATTAATACCACTTCAGGCTATGCTGGATGCAGGAAAGCATTATTTATTAAAACAAGAACGGTCTTTAGGTGTTTCTGAAGATGAATTAATAAAAATAGCTATTAAATCGCTTGGCCTTGACGACCTGAAACCATTTAATCCTGAGGAAAAAATAATTGAATATATTCTGAAAAATAAAAATAATGATCCTCTTATTAATATGAATCTTACTGAATTTGCCAATGAAACAGCTTCAGAATCTCCGGCACCCGGAGGTGGTTCAATAGCGGCATATATGGGATCGATGGGTATATCACTGGCTACTATGGTTGCCAACCTTTCTTCTCATAAAAGAGGATGGGACAACAGGTGGAAAGAGTTTTCCGATTGGGCTGAGAAAGGACAATATTATAAAGATGAGCTGCTAAAAATGGTAGATGAAGATACAAGGGCATTTAATAAAATTATGGATGCTTTTGGTCTGTCTAAATCAACAGATGCTGAGAAAGAGGCCAGAAAACAAGCCATTCAGGATGCTACGAAAAATGCAATAGAAGTGCCACTTATGGTAATGAAACTTGCCTGCGATTCAATGGAGGTTATTAAAGCTATGGCAGAAACAGGTAATCCAAATTCTGTTTCTGATGCCGGAGTTGGTGCATTAGCTGCAAGGTCAGCAGTAATGGGAGCATTTCTGAATGTTAAAATAAATTCAGGTGAACTGGACGACAAGAACTATGTTAACAAAGTTCTAAAAGAAGGCGAAAACATTCAGAATAAGTGTAAAAAAGCAGAAGAAGAGATTCTGGAAATTGTAAACTCAAAAATTTAATACAGAAATATTATTGTTATATCATTTCGGATAACTAATCCGTGCATGGTATATATTCAAAAGTTTATTTAGAAACACCTGTTTTGCAGTTTCTATATCCCTGAATGTAAGATCAGTATTACTAAACTGGCCTTCATCAAGCTGATGATTAATTATACTATCTATTATCTTTTTGAGAGCAGATTCATTAATCGTTTTTAAACTTCTTGAAGCGGCTTCAATCGAATCAGCCATCATCAATACAGCAGTTTCTTTTGAAAAAGGTTTAGGCCCGGGATAATTAAAAGCTTCAGTATCTTCTTTATCGGGATTATCTCTAATAAAAAGTTTATAAAAATATTGTGCCTTAGATGTACCATGATGTGTGGGAATAAAATCTATAACAGGCTTTGGGAGTTTATTCTTTTTTGCAATTTCTATTCCTCTTGTTACATGAGAAATAATTTTCTCAGCACTTTTCACATAAGAAAGTTTTTCATGTGGATTAACCTCTTCTATCTGGTTTTCAACAAAATATATTGAATTTTCTACTTTTCCGATATCATGGTATAATGCACCTACCCTGCAAAGTAATGGATTTCCACCGATCTTTCTTACTACTTCTTCAGCCAGGTTTGCTACTTGTAAGCTATGCTGAAATGTACCGGGAGCTTCTTCAGCAACCTTTCTTAAAACCGGGTGATTGCTTCCCGATAATTCCATAAGTGATACATCCGATAAAAATCCAAACATTTTCTCAAATATATATATCAGGGGAAAAGACAATAAAAATAGCAATCCGTTACCGCCAAACCAGGCAAATTCCTCCCAGTTAATTGAGGCAATATTTCCTTCCTGGATAATAGATATTGCAAAATATACTACACTGTAACTAAGTATTATCATTATTGAAGTGAAAACCAACTGGCTGCGCCAATATAATTTATAGAACCCAAAAATCGCAAACATGCCAGCAACAAACTGCAGAAATATGAATTCATAACCATTTGGGACAAAAAACCCAACAAGAAGAATTGTTATCAGATAGGAAAAAAGTGCAACTCTGGCATCAAAAAATGTTTTTATTATCAATGGCAATATTGCAAAAGGGACAACATAGATGCTGAAAAGCCCCAATTTTATTGAGATCATCCCTAATGAAATCATTAATACAACAAATCCGAGAATAAAACCTGTGTTTTTGACACTTTCAAGTACTTCTTTTCTAAAAGTTAATAAGAAAAGATATAACATAACCAGGGAGGCTGTTACCAGAATTATATGCCCAATTGTTATTATAAAAGATGATGTTGATTCACCCAATCTGGTTTCATATTCATAGCGAAAAGATTCTAACTTCCGGAATATCTCAGCGTTAATAACATCGCCTTTTGAAATAATCCTGATTCCTTTTGGAACCAGTCCTTTTGTCCTTGAAATATTACTCACCAGGCTTTCCTTAACATTTTCTGATCTTTCAATATCGTAAAAAAGATTTGGGCGCAAATAATTATTATAATCAAAAGCTGTTCGTAAATCTATCTCCGGACTTACAAACGGAACATTTGTAATTATATCTTCATCCAGTTTTTTAATCAGGTAATCGTAAGCTGTTTTTGCTGTAAAAATTTCAGACAACTCATATTTTTCCCCCAGATTATTATTCACAACAAATATTTCCGGAAATACTCCAGATATAAAACCCTCTGCATCTGGAATTTCAACAATCATCTTAGAATAGATGAATTCTAATAGCTCCTTAATTTTATCGTAATATATTTCGCCTGGACTACCGGGATTTGTAAGAGTAATATTGTCCCATTTTTTATCAAAATCATTCTTAAAGCTTTCTATTTGAGACTGCATGATATTATTGTCGAACAAAAAGTAGGGACTAAAATCCTGCAATAAGCTATCCCTTTCTCTGTTTAATTCTGCTTCTTCTTTTAATAAAGGAAAATCGAAACGTGAAATCAGATCTTCATGCATCCAGGGAGAACCTTTCTGATATTCATATGGGAACTTCCCTTCTTTTGGGAAAAAATTAAGAATAATTGCAGCACTTATTATAAAAAGTAATATGATATATATTCTTTTATTATATTTCTTATAGAATTTAATTATCTTTTTCATCTGTTATGGATAAGAAAGCTACTTATTATTTAATAACAACTCGCGTGCATTTTTTATTGACAGCTCTGTAAGGTCGGATCCGCTGAGCATTTTAGCAATTTCAATAACACGTTCTTCCTGGTCGAGCAATTTTATATTGGTAAAGGTATTATCAGAATCTTCGTACTTATACACAAGGTAGTGGAAATCACCTTTTCGTGCAATTTGAGGCAAATGGGTAATATTTATTACCTGAATATTATGTGACATTTCTTTGATAATATCTCCCATTTTATCAGCTATCTCACCGGAAACTCCGGAATCAATTTCATCAAATATTATTGTTGGCAAAGCTATTGAAAAAGAAATAAGAGATTTAACACTCAGCATCAGGCGCGATATTTCACCTCCTGAAGCCACTTTTGAAATTTCCTGAAGATCGGTTTTTTTGTTTGCTGAAAACATAAATAGAACTTTATCTTTACCATTTGGCAAAAATTCTTCAAAAGTCGTCAGGTTAATTTTAAAATTCACATTAGGAATGCCCAGCTTATATAATTTATCAATTATTGTTTTTTCAATCTCAGGAATTGATTTTTTTCTTTCTCTGGATAATGTAGAAGCAAGTTTTTCAAGACCTCCATGTTTTTCTGAAAGTTCTTTTTTTGTTTTTTCAAGCCTGAAGTCGAATGAATTAATTTCATTTATATCCTTATCCAGTTTTTCTTTTAATTTAAGTAAAGATGTAATATCCGACACATGATGTTTTTGCTCTAAATTATATATGAGATCCAGGCGATTGGAAATTTCTTCAATTCTGGATGGTAAAAATTCTATATTATTGGCATTCAGCTCAGCTTCATCGGAAATATCTTTCAATTCAATATACATACTGGTTAATCGTTCCGAAAGATCTTTTGCTTTATCAAAATATCCGGATATTTTTTCAAGGCTATTTATTACAGGTTTGAGCCTTAACAGAAAACCATTTTCCTCACCGTTAATAAGATTTCCCGTATTGCCTAGTGCTATTTTTATATCTTCAGTATGATTGAGGATTTCCAGTTCACTTTCAAGCTCCTCTTGTTCATCCTCCTTAAGA
Source organism: Bacteroidota bacterium (assembly GCA_042584005.1). Classification (GTDB taxonomy): domain Bacteria; phylum Bacteroidota; class Bacteroidia; order Bacteroidales; family JBHOTF01; genus JBHOTF01. The sequence continues at coordinate 19,980 of JBHOTF010000009.1, read as the reverse complement.
TTTGCCTCATTAAGCTGATCGAACTGAAACCGGAAATAGTCGAGATCTGTTTTCGCTTTTTCCGACCTGTTAATCAGGTCATTATACTCATCATTAAGTTTAACATATGAAATATATGTTTTATTATATTCTTCTAAAACCTCTTTAAGGCCGGCAAATAAATCGATTACTCTTATCTGAAAATTTTCATCATTTAGTATAAGGTTCTGATGTTGGGAATGAATGTCTACCAAGCTAAATCCCAGCTCTTTAAGAACATTAAGATTTACCGGTGTGTCGTTTATAAATGCTCTCGATTTTCCATTAATATTTATCTCTCTTCTAATTACGGATACATTATCATAATCAAGATCATTTTTTTCAAAAAAATTCTGGAGTCCATAATCTTCAATATGAAAGCTTCCCTCAACAAAACATTTCTTTTGTTTATTTTTCAGAATGGATACATCGGCTCTTTGTCCAAGAATTAGAGAGAGAGCACCAAGCAAAATAGATTTCCCGGCTCCGGTTTCACCAGTGATTATTGAAAAGCCCTTATCAAATTTAATATCCAGTTGAGATATTAATGCATAATTATTTATTGATAAGGATAGAAGCATATAAGCTATTTCTTTGTTAAACCCTCGTATTTTTGAATATTAGCGGGATCAATTTCGGTTAATAAATTTACAATTCTGGATTTCTCATCCGGAAAAGATTTTCCAAAAATATAAACTATTTCATCAGACTTTGCAGTAAAAAATATCTGCAATAAAAAAGACAAAGGTTTACTTGTGTGTATCTGTTTTAATGTTTGTAGGCCTTCAGCAATATTTGCGCGAGCTTCATTTTCTCTGTCGGTAAGAAGGTCCATACCCAATCTGTGATAACTATATAAACAATCTCTAAGTGGAGAAAATATGGGATTATTTAAATTTTCTGCCAGATGGTAGCGGTTATTGAGACTTTCAAAAGCCTTCCAACCGGCTTCAGAAGCATTTTGAGCATTATCAACAATTACCTCAGCTTTTTGAAAGAACTGAGATCCTCCCATAGGAGAAAATGTATCATAATCTAATCCAATTATTATATATGCATAAAAAGCCAGTAATGAGGTGAGGTTAGATGTATGAGCTGTCTCATTAAATATCAAGGGCTCAAATTCTCTGAATTTAAACCTGATATCTGTATCCCTATGGTTTATAAGTGTTGTTGTATATGAAGAACCATACACAGGCCTTTTTGCTGAAATCGTTAATGTTGCTCTAAACTCATCTGAAGAAACCTGTTCTGTTATATTAAAAAAGAAAGTACAATCTATCCTTTCATCTATATCGTATAGATGATCTGTCCATGCTCTGTCGTTCATAAACTTAAATATTTCATTTCTCATTGCCTGATATACCAATTTATTTGTTCCCTGAATTTGTTGAGAATTAACATTTACCTGGCATCTTAATTCCTGAGAAAAAATGTCGGAGCTTATAAAGAAAATTACTGCTATCAAAAAATATTTTCGCATAAAGAAAGAATTAAATTAGTTGCTCAAGTTTATTAATAATATCACGGGCAACTTCGTTTTTAGATTTTAACTCAAATTCTTCTGTAATATTGTCTTTGTCAATAATGCAAATTTTATTAGTATCGGTTTGAAATCCTGCTCCCTCATTTTTCAATGAATTTAAAACAATAAAATCAAGCTTCTTTTTTTCTATTTTGGCCATGGCATTTTTTAGCTCATTTTCAGTTTCCAGAGCAAAGCCGATCAATAATTGTTTGTCTGTTTTTATTTTACCTAAAGCCGATGCTATATCATTTGTTGGTTCAAGTTCAATATTAAGATTATCTTTTTTTCTTTTTATTTTCGATTTTGAAACTTCCAGTGGTTTATAATCAGCAACTGCAGCTGTTAGTATTGCGCCGTCCATTTTCGGAAAAATCGACAGACATTTTTCAAACATTTCTTCAGCTGAGATAACTTTATCAATACTAATATTATTTTGATTCAGACAAATAGAAACGGGCCCTGAAACCAATGTAACCTCTGCCCCTCTTTCAGCCAATTCTTCAGCAATTGCATATCCCATTTTCCCGGATGAAAAATTCCCTATATATCTTACAGGATCTATCTTTTCATACGTCGGGCCGGCATTAACAAGGAATTTCTTGCCGCTAAGTGTCTCATTTTCTGCAAAATAATTTTTGGCAGCCAAAATAATTTTTTCCGGATCTTCCATTCTACCCTTCCCTTCCAGGCCACTGGCCAGTTCTCCTCCTGAAGGATCAATAATAATATTTCCGTATTCCTTAATTATTTTGAAATTTTTAATTGTGGCAGGATGAGCCAGCATATCCATATCCATGGCTGGGGCCAGCATTACTTTACATCGTGCTGACAAATATGTTGTCAGCAAAAGATTATCAGCAATACCATGCGCCATTTTCGCAATAGTATTAGCTGTTGCCGGGGCAATTATCATTAAATCGGCCCATAAACCCAGATCTACATGTGAGTTCCATGCACCATCGTCGTATTTAAAAAAATCGCATAAAACGGTATTCTTCGAAAGTGTAGCCAGGGTAACGGGACTAATAAATTCTTTGCCATAGGGAGTTATCACGACCTTTACTTCGGCGCCCTCCTTAACAAATAACCTGATCAGGTGAGCAGCTTTATAAGCAGCAATGCTCCCTGTGATCCCGAGTATTATCTTTTTATTTTTTAACATAAACCGGGGAATATTATCAGCAGAGTTAAATTAAAAAAATCAGACTTCTTTATCTGGTTCTTCTTCAGGTATCCGGTAATAAATTTTATCTTCAAGATATTCCTGAAGTGCAATTAAAGTGGGCTTAGGCAATCTTTCATAAAAACGGGAAATCTCGATTTGCTCCCTATTTTCAAAAACTTCCTCAAGATTATCAGTATAAGATGCAAATTCTTCCAATTTAGCATTAAGTTCCTGCTTTATTTCAGAATTTATTTGATTTGATCTTTTAGAAACTATTGCAATCGTTTTAAAGATACTATTTTCCTCCGAATCAAAATCTTTCACGTCTCTTGTGATAGTAGTAACTGCCGCATTAGTCTTTTTATAATCCATTTTGTTATCTATTTCAGTTGAAGTAAAGCGTTATTATAATATTTCTGAGCTTCTTTAAGATATGTTGTTTCAGGAAATTCCTCAACCAGAGCAAAATACTGATCTACTGTTGATTGATGTCTTTCCTTCTGTTTTGATATTACAGAATTTATCGCCAGGTTATGATATGATTTTAAAATCAGAAAAAGAATTTCTTCTTTATATTTCGTTTCAGGATATTCATTTATACTGCTATTTAATGCAACGATAGATGCTTTAAATTCACCCATGTTATAATAAAGTTTGGCACTAATATATGATTTCTCCACCAGCTTATCTCTCATCTCATCAATGATATCGTTACATTGTAACACATATGTACTATTTGGAAATTTGCGAATAAACAGCAGCATATATTCGATAGTATTTTTACTATCACTTTGATCAAGGCTTGCTGAAGGAGATTCGAGGTATGAAGAATACCCACATAAAAAATTACACTCTTCTGCCCATTTTGAGCGTGGATAAGTCTGTGCAAATTTCCCAAAATAATATTCTGATTCTACGTACATTTCCAGGCCATAATAGCATTTAGCATAATAATATAAAACCTCCTCGGCTTTTTCATCAGCTCTATAAATACGGGTCAGTTCTTCTAACAAAGTTTCAGCTCTTGAATAAGACTTTTTATCACCTATATTATAAAACTCTTTAGCTTTAGTAAGTTTTAACTCATAGTCGCCGCTTTTCAATAGCTTATTATACTCACTGCAAGAGCTAAGCACTAATACTGAGAGAAATAGAAGAAGAATTTTTATGCCCGATTTTTTAAACATTTTGCAAAGATACATTATATTTTAAAAATAACGTATTTTGAAAATATTTATTTTTTCAATTAACTATAAATTAGATTTTTATCAAAAAAGGCGATTTTGTGCAATAACAATTTTATGTATCAAAAGTTAATTAATGTGCCAGCAATAAAAAACTGCATCTCCCCTATGTTTATTATCATCATCCTCAAATTTCTTAAACATCGCCTCTTTAACAGCTTTTCGAACATTAGAAACCCGGTTTATTCCCATCCATTTCTCCCACCATTTTATAACTTCGTCATTTCCTTTTGCACTTTCTATCATTTTCCGCACATAAATTGCAGCTTTTTCTCCAAAATATTTGTTTCCCACCGCAGGATTTTTGAAATCTTGCATACTTAATGGATGAGTTAAAAAAACATTATCATATTCTTCTTTTATTATATGATTGATTAATTTGATATTAGCACAACCATCACTTAAGATTATTTTAGGTCTATCCCGTTTATTATAAATAGCATTTATCTGATTCACTAATATTAGTCCGGGAAGCCAATCACCAGCAAAATATACACAATTTATATCTAACTTTTCTAATATTTCAATTGAAGGAATGTAGGAATTATCTGTTCTTAAAAGCACTTGTTTTTGAGGCTTTTCATGTACTTTCTTAATAAAGGCTGTAGTTAAATAATTTGAATACACTTTGTTATTAATATCCTGGATCACCCAGAAATTTTCACATCCTAGTGAATGTGCTTTATTTGCAGCTATTTCAGCCTGATTGTCATCATCAGGGGATAAACCAAAAATCGGAACATAGTCTTCAAGTTTTATTTTATAGTCATAATGATTGTGAATTAAATTAGGATTTGTTTCTGTTGTAAGAATAACGGGTATTTGGGGTAATGCCTCCATATAGTTAGGCAAAGCTTTTGCTGTCTGACTGCTATAAAAATGCCCTATAATCATTAAGGTATTATATTTATCAGCATATTTTTTTGAAAGTTTAACTACTTGATCCGGATCACCACCATCATTTATATTCCTGATTTTTATATTAACTCCCAGGCATTCAATATCTGATAAAATTGTTCTATCGTCAAATTTTTCATAAATATCATTTACCATTTCTTTATTAAAGTCACCAATAACATAAATAAATGCATCGGGATTTTGCAATACTCTTTTTATAGGGCTTATTATTACAAAAGCAACAATTGCCGATACCAAAAATTTCCTGGGGCCCTTCCAGATAAACCTTCCAATTACTTTTATGAAATTAGGAATTTTTGTTTTTTTCTGATTATCCTCAATTCTTTTTGCCATAACAAATTTCTTTAAGGGTTTGGTAAAACAAATATACGCTTTTTATAAAAATAATTAATATTTTTGCACCCTCACACACTCACACTCACACTTGAAACGGGGTGTAGCTCAGCCAGGTTTAGAGTACACGTCTGGGGGGCGTGGGGTCGGAAGTTCGAATCTTCTCACCCCGACAATAAAAAAGCCGGCACGAAAGTGCTGGCTTTATTATTTTTAGACGAGCCAGGCTTGCCTGAGTGAGTTTTAAAAATAATAAAGACAATGGTCCGCCAGGACCCGGCTTTTGAATTGAATGACCACTCTAATAAAGATCACACCGACCGAAGGGAGGGGTAATCTCTCACCCCGACATTTTTAAAAACTCAACGTTTTTATTGGATTTTATATCCAGGATTTTTTCTTTGCTATTTGTATAGATATTTTGGTATATCAATTTATCGAAAATTATCTATCCATTTTATTTCTCTTTTAGCTAACGATGAACAACAATGACTTGGAATTAATTATCTAATAAATCTCAAGTTCCTTAATCTTGGATCTTCAATAAGTCCTCTTATAGAATAAGATTTAATAAAAAGCTTATCTCGTCTATCATAAGATCTGTATGAAAAAAGTCCAAGGCCATTTGTAATATTTGAATAAATTGGAGATATCATATAGTCGTTAAAAGATTCATAAGACTGAATATATTGCTCATAATATTTATCTCCTTTATAAAATTCGAGTCTTATCTCACCAAATTTCCTCCAAATAACATTCGGGTCTCTTTTTATATCTGAACATATTTCATTAATAAGTAGATCGGTGGATATTTCAATATATTCTGGTTCAAAGCTGCCTGAAAATCTTGCTTTATTGAATTTTACTTTTTTTATTGCCATATTACCCGCTCTGTTTCTTTCAATAATATCTATTTCGAAATCGGCTTCTCTGTAGCCATTCCAATCCTCGGATTCTATTTTCCATGATGCTATTGTGTCAATTGCAATTGTCATTCCGCTCATATACGGAGAAGTAATTTTAATACTAGTATTCATCTCAACAATCGAATAAGTAAGAGCTTGTCCGGGTATTTCAATATATAATCCTATTTGTTTGACCCTGGGTATTTTTTCTTTCGATTGATAAACAATATGATCAGGATAGGAAAAAGCTCCAGGTTCTTTATCATAAAATAGTTTCTTTTCAAGATAAATTCTTCTTGTTATATTACGATAATTATACTCAAAATAAACTTTTGCTTCTTCATAAAATAATGAATCAAATATTTTCGCCATTTTTTTTATCTCATTAAAATCATTTGTGACAATTGATTTTGATAAAACTACCTGATGTACAGAATCTTGTTTGTTAACTACACAATATATCACAGGAATTGGCTGATTTAATCCCATATCAATATCTTCCTCACAGGCAATTATGGCAGTTAGAAATATCAGGAAAAAGAATTTATTCCATTTCATAAACTACAGTGGTTAGTTGTATTATCATATAAATGTAGTGAAATACTGATTGGGAAGCAATAAAAAAGTGACAGGTAACAAGTAACAAGTAACAAGATTTTAGATGTGTCGTCCTGAAATATGTCTACACAAAACAAAATTAAATATTCTAATAATTTATATTTCTAAATTTATACTTTTGGACAAATTTGAAAGAAAATGATGATAGAATCAAACCCAAATTTGAATAAAAATGTTTTACTGGCTGTTACAATGTCTTCCAATTTCCTTAATCCGTTAATGGGAGCTGCTGTAAATGTAGCCTTACCAATAATTGGGGATGAATTTTCAATGTCTGCAGTCGGTCTAAGTTGGGTTAGTATGTCCTTTTTACTGGCAACATCTATCTTTTTAGTTCCTTTTGGTAAAATAAGTGACAGTTGGGGACGTATAAAAATGTTCTTGTCAAGCAATATATTATTTGCTTTATCATCTTTATTTTGTGCCTTTTCTTTTTCTTCCGAGATGTTAATAATCGGTCGTTTATTTCAGGGAATTGCTGCTGCTGGAATATTTGCTACAAGCATGGCTATTGTAATATCTGCATTCGAACCGCGAGAAAGAGGTAAAATGATTGGATTAAATGTAATGGCAGTTTACGTAGGATTATCCATTGCTCCGGTTTTGGGTGGAATTTTAACAAGTTCCTGGGGATGGCGTTCATTGTTCTTCATCAATGCAGGAGCAGTCTTGTTAATTATATTTGCAATAATAGCAAAAATAAAAGTTGAATGGGCAGAACCGGGCAATGCTAAATTTGACTTTATAGGGACTTTTATATATATGATTTCCATTTCCGGATTGATGTATGGTTTTTCGCATTTACCAGAAACAGAAGCTATAGTACTAACTTTATCAGGTGTTGTAGGTTTGATTATTTTTACCAAATACGAATTAAAGCACCCTAATCCGGTTTTTGAGATGCAGTTGTTTTTCAAAAACAAGTTGTTTGCATATTCAAATCTATCAGCTTTTATAAATTATGCAGCAACATTTGCCATAACATTCGTTTTTAGTTTGTATTTACAATACGTTAAAGGTTTATCGCCTAAAGAGGCCGGTTTAATTTTGATTGCACAACCTATAGTTATGGCGGTTGTTGCATCATTCTCAGGAAAATTATCGGACACAAAAGACCCTAGAATTCTTGCATCTATCGGTATGGGCATAAGTGCAGCAGGGCTTTTAATGCTTTCTTTTATAAGCAAAGAAACTCACTATTCATATATTATTGTTGCTTTAGTGGTTTTAGGATTTGGTTTTGGAATGTTTTCATCACCAAATACAAATTCGGTAATGAGTTCGGTAGAAAAGCGTTTTTTAGGACTTGCATCAGCAACAGTTTCAACAATGCGAACAACCGGAATGATGTTCAGTATGGCTGTTGCAGCCCTTTCCGTACATTTATTTTTGGGAAATGCTAAAATCCATGATGGCAATCTGGATTCATTTATGTTAAGCATGAAAGCCGTGATAATTACCTTTACATTTTTGTGCACTATCGGAATTTTTACTTCGCTTGTAGGCAGAAGAAAATAGAAATATATACCACATACCCCAGAAGCCAGACCACAGAACACAGAACACAGAACACAGAACACAGAACACAGAACCCAGACCCAACCTTGATTTAAGATATAAGATTGAAGGTTTTAGATTTTAGATTTTTCTTGTCACTCGTCACTCGTCACTCGTCACTTTATGCTTATGAGCTTATGAGCTTATGAGCTATCGAGCTATCGAGCTATCGAGCTAGAATGGAAGATCATTCTCTTCTTCTTTATCTTCAAAAAGCATATCGCTTATATCGTCGTTATCAGGAAGTTTTTGTTCTGCTGCAGGCCCGGCATTATCAAGAATATCAAATTTCCAGACTTTTACTGTTGTATACCATCTTTCGTTGTATTCTCTGCTTTCCAGATCAATACCAACTTTAACCTTGGTGCCAATACTTACATTATTGAGATCAGCTTTACCGTTCCAATTAGTAATGCATATTTTTTTAGGATATTGACCTTCTGTTTCAATAATAAATTCCTGCTTTTTCCATTCACCTTTGGTGCTGGTACCCGATTGAGCCTCCAATAACTTGATTATCTTGCCAGTAATTTCCATTAATTTGATTAATTTTATGATTTTCAATACTTTACAACACAAAAAGCTTTTTTGTGAAGCAGCACAAATTTATCAATTAGAAAGCTTAAAATCAAATAAAATTTAGAGTCCCTTAACATTTCAAAAATCAGGAATTATGAACCTTAAAATTTTATATCTTTATTGTCAAAATTATAAACCAGAAAATATGAAATTACGTAGTCTATTTATTTTGCTTATTGTATTATTGGCAGCCTGTAATAACAGCTCCAAAGTAGCAACATTATCAACCGATGAAATTGATGAATATTGGAAAACCGGAAAAACTCTGCCTGTTGAAGTAACAGAGGCCTATCCCCTGCCTCCACAGGATCTGGAGAATGATAATGGAATAAATGTATTGGTCGATTTGGCTCACGATTGTTCTTTTGCCACTCTGTGGAACCTTCAGGAAAGGTTAAATAAAATGGGATTCAGAACCGCAGGTAGCCATGCAACAATAAATACTGTACTCGACCCCGAAGGCTTTAGCCGTGTACGTATTCCGTACGATACCATTAACAAGATATTTCCATTTGCCTGGTGGCCAAATGCTGAATATAATGTAATAATTACAGAACAAAATAGCCTGAAATCGCAGGAATATACTACTGAGGAAATTCAAGCCCTGTTGAATTTTGTGAATAATGGTGGTGGATTATTAATACAGGGAAAACCTGCTGCTAAAGTCCGTAAGCAATGGTCACTCAATACATTATGTTCTGAATTCGGATGTATGTTCACAACAAAAACTGAAGAAAAAGATGGATATAAATTTGCTGTATTAGATATTTCTGAGGAATGGGAAATAATGAAACAGTCTGATAACGGATTAGCATTGATAGCCAGACGGATGTTTGGAAAAGGAAGAATAATGATAAATGGTGATCTCAGCTCAATAAAAACCGGGAGAAAAGATTCAGAGGAAAAAATTGCAGACATTAATAAAACTCTCAATGAAAACATTAGCTGGCTTGCCGGGTCACAAGAACCTGTAGGGGGCGAAGCTTGTCTTCCACAACCAATGTGGGGAGGAGGAGGTATTTATCCCGAGCTGGAAGGAAATTTCAGCGGGATTGTATTTTATTATGCAGCAAACCAGAAACCTGAGCTATTAAAAACCGTTACTGAAGATGTTCCAATAGCACAAGAATATGTACAGAAATGGCTCCCTTCAAAACCTACTGACGAACCAATGTATCTTCTTCTGGCAGCAGGAGGCGGAGGAGGATGGGCAGTAAATGCATACAAACCGAAAGAAAATGGTATTATCAGCCTCGATCCATATGGCATTCTATCTATATTTGCTCATGAGTTGGCCCATACTATGCACGGCCCTGTAAATAATGATGGAATAGTTGCAGGAAACGCACCAATACCAAATCGTGGGGAAGCACACGCTGGATGGTTTCAGGGTAAGGTAAATGCAATATTCAAACCTGAGAAAAAAGATGAGGCAAACCGAAATTGCAATTCAGTATTCGACTACGACCCGCAGGGAAATCAGCTTGATTTGGCTACTCATTACGAGAATAAGGCTTTAAATGAAAAATGGGGTAAAGGAAAAGATTGGACCAAAACATGGTATATGTGGCAAAAGTTAGACGACAGATACGGGCCTACCTGGTATCCACGGTGGAAATGGGTACAGCATACACGCTGGAAAAATGATCCGGAGCATAAACTCAGCTGGGACGAAATGGTTGAAGATATGAGTATTGCCGTGGGCGAAGACCTTTTCCCTTTTATTACAAAACTTGGAACAACTCTTAACAAATCTAGATTGGAATCAATTGAATTTCTTGGAGAAATTATTAACCTTAGCCCTGCTCCGATTGAAGTCACCCGTGGAGGGCCTGTTCGGCTTGATGAAATTGGTGATTATACCAAACCAATAATAATTGAAAATTGAAAATTGAAAATTATACCATTATGAAAAGAATTTCCTCTACCATTTTTATTATTATTTTTTGTTTTATTTCATTTAATTTTTCCTTTTCTCAAGATGTAATTAATGATTCAGACTTTGATTCTTTCGAGTATCGAAACCTGGGAGCTTTCAGAATCAGTGCCTGGGTTGGTGATATTGCAGTACCGGAAAATCCTGATGGCAAACATAAATATACATTTTATGTAGCATCAAGAAATGGTGGTGTGTGGAAAACAATTAATAATGGAACTACTTTCCATTGTATAACAGATGATCTGGGTGTTACAGCAATTGGAGACATAACAATCGCTCCGTCAAACGCTGATATTCTGTGGATTGGAACAGGCGAGGATTTTAACTGCCGGTCATCATATTATGGAAATGGTGTATGGAAATCATATGATGCAGGGAAAACATGGGTAAATATGGGACTAAAAGATTCTCATCATATTTCCAGAATAATAATCCATCCTGAGAATCCTGATATTGTCTGGGTATCATCAATGGGCCATCTTTTTTCAGAGAATGAAGAAAGAGGTGTTTTTAAAACTATAAACGGAGGGGAAAGCTGGGAAAAAGTACTTTATATTGATGAAAAAACAGGAGTAATTGATATGGTAATTAATCCTGACAATCCAAAAATATTGTATGCAACAAGTTATGAAAAGGTCAGAAATGCATGGACTTTTAAACCGGGAGGTGAAAAAAGCAGAATTTACAAAACTATCGATAGCGGAGCAAACTGGGAAATACTTACAGGAGGATTACCAACAGGGCCGATTGGAAGGATAGGAATTGACATTCACAGGTCAAATCCGGAAATATTGTATGCAGTAGTACAAAACCTAAACCTAAAACCGGGAGCTGATCCAAATGAAGAAGTTATTTTTGATGAGTTTACTGACCATTCATTCGACAACCTGATTGGGGGTGAAGCCTACAGATCAGATGACGCAGGAAAAAACTGGAGAAGGCTTAATGATCCTGAAAAAATAGATGTTAGCGGAAAAGCTGCCTATAGTTTTAATAAAATATTTGTCGATCCTATTGATCCCGACAAGGTATATATTATTGGTGCAGGAATGTACTATTCTCTCGACGGAGGAAAAACCTGGCCAAGAGGTAGAAATCAAAACCTTTTCAGATCAAATTTCGGTGATAACAGATCTTTCTGGATCGATCCTGACGATTCCAGACATATTATGCTTGGATCAGACGGAGGGATTTATTCAACATGGGACGGAGGGAAAAGCATGAATCATTATTACCAGCTTCCTCTTGGTGAAATTTATATGGTAGAAGTTGACAATGCCAAACCATATAATGTGTACATAGGCCTTCAGGATCATGAAGTATGGAAGGGGCCGTCAAACAGCTGGTCGGGACAAATAACAAATAAAGACTGGGTAATTGTTGGTATGTGGGATGGTATGTATTGCAAGATTGATCCTAATGATAATAAATGGCTTTATTTCACCTCCCAGTTTGGGGCTCATCACCGTGTTAACCAGGCTATTGGAGAAAGAGTTTCTATTACCCCCAGAGCTCCCGAAGGAGAAGATTTTTATCGCTATACCTGGACAACTCCTCTAGTAATATCTCCTCATAATTCCAAAGTAATTTATGCAGGAGCACAAAAACTTCTTCGTTCTTCCGATCGTGGTGATACATGGATGGCTATAAGTCCGGATCTCACTGATAACAATAAAGAAAAAATTGCAGGGACAGGCCATATGATGCATTGCACCATAAGCACAATTTCAGAATCGCCGGTCTCTCCGGGGATAATCTGGATAGGAACAGACGATGGACATGTTCACCTTACAAAAGATAATGGTAAATCATGGATAGAAATGACTGAAAAAATTACTAAGCTGGGTGCTCCGGCCGACCGCTGGGTAAGTAGAGTTGTTGCATCTTCTCATAATGCAGGAACAGCTTATATTACAAAATCAGGGTACAGAAATGATGATTTTAAACCCTATGTATTTAAAACTGATAATTATGGTAAAACATGGTCAGATATTTCAGCAAATCTGCCTGATTATCCTGTGAATGTGATTTTTGAGGATAAGAAAAATGCCGATCTATTATTTTTAGGAAACGATCATGCGGTATATTTCAGTTTGGACAGGGGTGAAAAATGGTTTTCTCTTAAAGTCAATATGCCCCCGGCTGTAGTAAGGGATCTTCTTGTACACCCAATTGAAAATGATCTTGTGGTTGGAACTTATGGAAGAGCAGCATGGATAACCGATATTAGCCCCTTGCAACAATTTACATCTGAAATTCAACAAAAGGACTTCCATTTATTTAATATTGATCCCAAGCCGAAGATGAATTACTCACAACAAGCCAGTTGGGGAAATTTCCATATGACAGGGAGTAATCATATTGGAACATCAAATGAACCATCAGGGCTTGAAATATGGTATTATTTTAGAAATGAAGAAGGAAATGATGCTGAACTTACAATAATTGATGAAAAAGGGGATGAAGTATATTCCAGATCAATAAAGCCCAAAGAAGGAATTAATAAATTATATTGGAATTCAAGGAGAGCTAAACCTGGAAAATATATTGTGAGTTTTGAATGGGAAGGTGAAAAAATTTCTAAAGAAGCTGTTCTTGAGCCGGGAATAATTTATCCTGTTCTGAATTATAAGTAATATTTCTTTTCTATACCAGCCAATTGATATTATTTTGATTATTATTTCGAAATTACCACTTTTATATTAGAATTCATCTTAAAAACAATTTCTAAAATGAATAGATATAAAATTATTTATTTGATATCAATCTTGTTTCTGACAAGCTCAAACCTTTATTCTCAGGAACTAAAAATTGCAATAGGGCAAATTGTATGTATTGATAGTGACCGCTCAGGCAACTTTGTGAGGATTGAAAATGCAATTATGGAAGCCAAATCCGCCGGGGCAGATATTATTACATTTCCTGAAACTTCAATATACGGATGGGTAAATCCGGCAGCACACAAAATAGCATTTCCTATACCAGGTAAGGATAGTGATAGATTGTGCAAACTGGCTAAAGAGAATAATATTTCAATTTGTATCGGACTGGCAGAAAAGGAAAATGACAAATTATATGATACAGCAATACTAATTAACAATAAAGGAGACATTATTCTTAAACACAGGAAAATGAACATCCTGAAAGAGTTAATGACTCCATCATATTCTGAAGGAGTTGATATAAAAACAGTTATCACAGAATTTGGCAATATAGGAATATTGATTTGTGCTGATACCTTTAAAGAAGAAATTCTAAAAAGAATGAAAGGGCTTAAACCCGATTTGTTACTTATACCATACGGCTGGGCTGCTCCGGAAAAATCATGGCCTGAACATGGAATGGAATTATTAAAAGTGGTTCAGAATACTGCAAAAACAGTAGGTTGTCCTGTTATAGGGACTGATCTGGCAGGCAAAATATCAAATGGACCATGGACAGGAATGACTTATGGAGGCCAGAGTGTTGCAGTTAACAAAAACGGGAATATTTTAGGACTTGGAAAAGACAGGGATAAGGATATTATTATTGTAAATATTAAAATTAATTAAACAGTCAGATTCTGATGTGCCGAAATTAATAAAGATTTGATAGGAACATCATGCGGGCATTCAGATTCACAATTACCAGCACAGGCTGAACAAATATTTGCTTTAGCAGTATTTAATGCAAAATATTTTTGCATAGCATGTTTTTCTCTGCTTTGTGCTTCGAAATAATGATTATATCTCATTATCGTATTTACAGGGACATTGTCAGGACAAGCCGATTCACATATACCACAGGCATGCCGGCAATAATATTTCCCCATACTGGAACCATAATCATCAAGCATTGCAGTTGATTTTGGGCTAAGCCTGCTTCCTGATAAAGCAATAAAAGTTTCAAGGTCTTCAAAACTATTAATTGTAGGGCAAACACAGTGTACATCAGGGTTATTCAGAACAAATTGTGTTGCAGCGTTTCTTACATCAGTAAAAGATTTCAAACCATATTTTTCTCTGAACGATTCTGCATCATTCCACCATTTTTCAGCATCTTTCAAACTGTTTGTGAATCTCTCAGATGGTGTTTCTCCTCTTCCCACAGCTTCATCATAACTTTTTTTAAGCTGGGAGTACATATTAATCGGATTGGATTTCATTAAAGTTACACCAACATCTTTTTCTTTACATTTTTTAATAATACGCTCGCCCTGTTCTTTCTGTAAAAAATTATATACAAAAAGAGCAACATCAAACCTTCCATCATCAACAGCTGCACATATAACATTTTCCATAGGGTCCTTAACACGGCCTGCCATATTAAATTCAGGTCCGTGATTCGACAAACCTAAAAATTTAACCTTGCCCTCAGCTTTCAGCTCTTCAGCAACTTTATGAAAATTCTCATCTGTTACCTGCTCAATTTCAGGTGACATATGAATCATCAAACAATCAACATAATCAGTCTGAAGGCGCTGTAAACATTCATGAAACCTGATTCTAATATCTTCTTTGGTTCTTCCCCGCATATTTAAATTAAGCTTTGTGGTCAGAAACACAGACTTCCGGTCAATTTTCTTCAGCACTTCCCCTATTGTCGTTTCCGACCGTCCTCTTGCATAGTGCTCAGCAGTATCAATATAATTCACGCCCATCTTGAGTGCATTTTCGAAAACGTTGGCATTAGTTAAGCCACCTGCTCCATAACTAATATCTGAAACTTTAAAATTCGTCCGACCCAACCTTCTGTATTCCTTAATCTTTTGTTCACCTGTGCCGGAGTTTTCACTATTTGCAGCATTAGATGTACTAAACGGAATAGTTGCTCCAATAGCTCCTACAACAGATGTTTTGACAAAATTACGACGGCTGAAATTATTCTTTTTCTTCATGATATTAGTTTAATAGAAATTGATAAATTAAGCAAAATGATTTTTTTTAAAAATACATATTATTTATTAAAAGAAAATAAATTGTTAGGTTTAAGCTTTCAATATATAATTCAAAACAAATTATGCAATCTGTTATTAATACCGGAATTCAAACTTCAAGGACTTACAAGAGCTATTCAAGGATTTTCTTTTCTATTTGCTTAGGGTTTTTAATTTTATTATCCAATAATTGTCTGGCTCAGAATAATGATAAAACAAAGGATAAATTAATCACTACGATATTTCTGGTTCGTCATGCCGAAAAAGAAAATGATGGAAGCAGAGATCCTGAATTAAATAAAAAAGGGGAAGAAAGAGCTGATAAACTCTGTGAAATGTTAATAAAATCGGAAATCACGGCTATTTATTCAACAAATTATAAAAGAACAAAAAATACTGCAGCCCCACTTGCGAAAAAAACAGACATTGAGATACAGATATATAAGCCAAACGACAAATCAGTAATAAAAGATATTATTGATAAAAACAAGGGCTCTAATATATTGATAGTCGGGCATTCAAACACAATTCCAAAATTGGTTAATCAGCTTATAAATAAGGAAAAATATGTTGATTTAACTGACGATGAATACAACAAGTTATTTGTTGTTAGCCTGACCGAAAATGGGAGTAAATGTTTTGTTCAGCAATTTTAGTTTTTTAACCTTTTTCCAATCTTCTTTTTCATTATTTTCCAATAATATTTTATCTGTTGTAAGCTTGTTGGGTTTCTTTTGCGAATTGGAATAATTAACTAAAAAAATTATGCTAATAAGAAAGATGAGGCCAATTACAATTTTTGTATTTGTTTTATTTGTCATAGCAGTAATTTTGTGTAAATATAATACTGGGATAGCTATGAATAGGTTAACAGAATGTTAATAGTATGTTAAAGATTGCTAAGAGGGAAAATTTCGTGTAGCCAGACTTCTTACAGCCCCGGCATGCGAACGAAATTTAATTAAATTAAAACCATTTTTAAGTTTGTTAATTATCTAAAATTGATAATTTTATAATATAATAGAACAAATATTTTATTTAATATATGAGACAGGCAGTATTAACCCAACCCGGTGTAATTGAATTCTTTGAAGTTGACCAGCCAGGGAATTTAAAGGAAGATGAAATTCTTTTGAAAATTCAAAAAATTGGAGTTTGCGGAACTGATATTCATGTTTATCACGGAAAACATCCATTTGTTTCCTATCCCCTGATCCAGGGCCATGAATTTAGCGCTATAGTTGAAGCCGTTGGCAATTGTGTAACAAAAGTCCGGCCAGGCGACAGGGCGACTGCCAGACCTCAGATAGTGTGTGGAATATGCGCTCAGTGTTTAAAAGGAGATTATAATATATGTGATAAGCTGAAAGTACAAGGATTTCAGGCAGCTGGTGTAGCACAGGATTACTTTATTACCAACGAAGAAAGGATTGTTCTTTTCCCCGAATCAATGACATTTGATCAGGGTGCTCTAATCGAACCTGCCGCTGTAGGTGCACATTCAACTCTCAAAGCAAAAGAAATAAAGAATAAAAATATAGTTGTTCTTGGTGCCGGAACTATTGGAAACTTTGTATCACAGTTTGCACAGGCAAGAGGAGCCAGAAAAGTACTTATATGTGATATCAGTGATTTCAGAATATCGGTAGCAAAAGAATGTGGTATTGAATATGCTTCAAATCCATTAAGGGAATCACTGGCAAAGGCCTCCTCAAGGGTTTTTGGAGAAGAAGGTTTTGATATAGCTTTTGAAGCAGTTGGAGTTGAAGAAACAATGGATGCTGCAATACAGAATATCAATAAAGGTGGGGAGATAATTGTTTTGGGAGTTTTTGGTGAGCGGCCACGGATTGATATGTCGGTACTTGGCGACAGGGAATTAAAACTCACAGGTTCTCTTATGTACAAACATGACGACTATGAAGAGGCTGTCAATTATATTTCATCAGGAAAAATTAAAACAGGCCCCCTGGTCACAAAACATGTCCCTTTTTCCCGCTACGATGAAGCTTACAAATTTATTCAAAAACAGGGAGATAAAACCATGAAAGTTATGATAAACCTATAATTAACAATATAGCGGAATGCCACTAATATGAAATGAAATTTTTTATATCATTCAGAAATAAAAAAAATTCAAACAGATGAATAAATGTAATAAACCTGTAATTGTTGGACTCGGAGAGCTTTTGTGGGATTTATTACCTGGTGGCAAGCAGCTTGGTGGAGCCCCGGCAAATTTTGCTTTTCATACCCAACAGCTTGGAGGTACAAGCTATATTGTTAGTATGATTGGTAACGACAGGAATGGTACTGAAATAAAGAACAAACTTGAAGAATTTGAATTATCTGATGATTTTATCGGGACAAATCCGGATTATCCAACAGGGACAGTATCAGTTAAACTTGACAAAGAAGGAAATCCCGATTATATAATACATAAAGATGTTGCATGGGATCAAATTCCCTGGAATAATAATCTAAAAGAGCTGGCTTCAATAACAGATGCAGTATGTTTTGGATCACTAGCACAGAGAAATCTAAATTCGTCTATCAGTATTCATAATTTTCTTTCGGCTGTAGATATAAACTGTTTGGTAGTATTTGACATAAATCTACGGCAATCATTTTATACTAAAGAAATAATCGAATCATCACTGTCAAAATGTAATATTCTAAAGATCAATGAGGATGAATTAATAATTCTTTCAGAACTGTTATCTATAAAAAATAATGAAGATCAAATCTTAATAAAACTTATAGAAAATTATAATTTGGAATTGATAGCCCTTACAAGAGGTAAAAAAGGTAGTTTGCTGTTTAACGGAAAAGAAAAAAGTATTTTTGAAGTTCCTCCTGTCAGGGTTTGCGATTCAGTTGGAGCCGGAGACTCTTTTACAGCAGCATTGGTTATTGGACAGTTAAAGGGCCTTAATATTGGGGATTGCCATCGTTTAGCATCAGGTTTATCAGCTTTTGTCTGTACACAAAAGGGAGGTATGCCAATATTACCCTCATATATAATTAATAATTTAAACCAGAATAATGAAAAAATCATTTGAGTATTTTCAGAACACTAAAATTATTTTTGGAAGAGGCAGAATTAATGAAGCAGGAGAACTAATAAAACAGTATGGAAAAAAGTGTTTGCTCGTTACAACTCCCTCTGTTGATCCTTTATCAGAATTATATACTAAGGTAAAAGAAATAATTATTAAGGAGAATATTGAAGTCTTTCATTATGATAATGTAATACCTAACCCAACTACTCATACCATTTCTGAAGGAGCCTGGCTGGCGAGAGAAAATGGCGTTGATGTAATTGTAGGTCTTGGAGGAGGATCCAGTCTGGATGCAGCAAAAGCTATTGCTGTAGAATCTACACATAAAGGATCAGCATGGGATTATCTATTTTTTAAAGAACAACCAGGCATACAAACTTTGCCTGTAATTGCCATCAGTACAACTTCAGGTACCGGGTCGCATGTTACTCAGGTATCGGTAATAACAAATCCCGATAAAAGGGATAAATCCGCACTGTATAATCCCCTATTATTTCCAAAGGCATGTATAATAGACCCCGAGCTTATGCTTAGTCTTCCAAATCATATCAGTTCTCCAACGGGATTTGATGTTCTTTGTCATGCTTTTGAAAGCACTCTCAATCCGGGGACTAGTGTTTATACGGAATTACTGGCAACTGAGGCAATTAAAATTGTTGTTTCTTTTCTTCCGCGAATACTGGAAGATCCTTTAAACATAAAATATCGTGAGAAACTTGCATGGGCAGATACTTTGGCAGGTTTATGCATAGCCAATTCAGGGGTAACTTTACCGCATGGAATAGGTATGGCAATTGGAGGGATGTACCCCCATATTGCCCATGGAGAAGCCCTGGCAATAGTATATCCGGCATGTACTAAATTTACATGGAGTTCCGCCATTGAACAATATGCCAGACTAGCCAAGATTCTTAATCCTGCACTTGATGATCTGCCTGCTAAATCGGCTGCAAAAGAAACATATAATGAAATAATTAAGTTTCTGGAAAAGATTAAGTTAAACACCAATTTAAAGACTTTTAATGTTCCTGAAGAAGAGTTAGATAAACTTGCCGCCCAATGTTTGGTTTTGCCTGATTATAAGGCTAATCCCAAAATTGCTAATCTAATTCAAATGAAAGAAATCCTTATGGAGGCTTATGGTTAAATTCTCATGTTTTAAGGATGTTTTTGATTGGCCGCCCATTGCATTATATTAG